>NZ_JBEYHT010000022.1:0-108019 GCF_040635425.1 Streptomyces laurentii
CAAGTACATCCAGTACGAGGGCGATTCTCCGCCTTGCGATGCACCGCACCGGACGCCGCGAGCCACCCGGCAAACCTTCCCGGTCGCAGCACTAGTCGCCACCGCCGTCCCGGGGCATCCCCGGGACCGGCGCCGCGACTGAGGGCTCGCGCACCGCGCCGCCCCTTTGGCCTCCCCCGTTTCTTCCGCAGGAGATTGAAGTCCCATGGCTGAGATTCTCGTCTACGTCGACCACGTCGACGGAGCCGTCCGCAAGCCCACCCTGGAGCTGCTGACGCTGGCCCGCCGCCTCGGCGAGCCGGTCGCCGTCGCCCTCGGCAACGGTGCCGCCGGCACCGCCGCCACCCTCGCCGAGCACGGCGCGACCCGCGTCCTGACCGCCGAGGCCGCGGAGTTCGCCGACTACCTCGTCGTCCCGAAGGTCGACGCGCTCCAGGCCGCGTACGAGGCGCTGTCCGCCGCGGGCTCCCTGGCCGCCGTGCTCGTCCCGTCCTCCGCCGAGGGCAAGGAGATCGCCGCCCGCCTCGCCGTCCGCATCGGCTCCGGCATCATCACCGACGCCGTGGACCTCGAGGCCGGCGCCGAGGGCCCGGTCGCCACGCAGTCGGCGTTCGCCGCCTCGTACACGACCAAGTCCCGTGTCTCCAAGGGCACTCCGGTCATCACGGTCAAGCCGAACTCGGCGCCCGTCGAGGCCGCCCCGGCCGCCGGTGCCGTCGAGACCCTCGCGGTCTCCTTCGGCGCGCTGGCCACCGGCACCAAGGTGACCGCCCGCACCCCGCGCGAGTCGACCGGCCGCCCCGAGCTGACCGAGGCCGCGATCGTGGTCTCCGGCGGCCGCGGCGTCAACGGTGCCGAGAACTTCGCGATCATCGAGGCCCTCGCCGACTCGCTCGGCGCGGCCGTCGGCGCCTCCCGCGCCGCGGTGGACGCCGGCTGGTACCCGCACTCCAACCAGGTCGGCCAGACCGGCAAGTCGGTCTCGCCGCAGCTGTACATCGCGTCCGGCATCTCCGGCGCGATCCAGCACCGCGCGGGCATGCAGACCTCGAAGACCATCGTCGCCGTCAACAAGGACGCCGAGGCCCCGATCTTCGACCTCGTGGACTACGGCGTCGTGGGCGACCTCTTCAACGTCGTCCCGCAGCTGACCCAGGAGATCCAGGCCCGCAAGGGCTGATCCACCGGATCGGTACGGCCCGGGGGCCGCGTGGTGCACTCACCGCGCGGCCCCCGGGCGTTTCCGGGCGTCTTCCCGCCGGGGCGCGTCCTCCCGGCGGGCACCATTGACGCGACTCCCGACGCCCACTAGCTTCGCCATACGGATGATCGATTCCGTTCAGCGGAAAATAGGAGGGTGTGGGATGGGTCAGCAGGAGCAGGTGACGACGAGCCTCGCCGGCGCGGTCAGCGAGGACATCAGCGCCTCCCTCGCCGCCGTGGACGCCGAGCTGGACCGCCGCTACCCGGGCGATCCCGGCACCCGCCAGCCCGTGCACACCGTCTACGTCCCCGGCGACCTCTTCGACGCCGGGACGATCCGTTCCTGGGGCGACCAGGCCCTCGCCGCGCTCGACGAACACGCCCCCGACGCCGGCGCCTTCGCCCGCGTCCTCGGTCTCGCCGACGACCTCGCCGAGGACGTGTACGCCCGGGTGCGGACCAAGCTGGAGCGCGAGCCCGTCGAGGACCTGCGGGTGGACTTCGAGGACGGATACGGGGGCGCCGGCGACGCCGCCGAGGACCGGGACGCGGCCGGCGCGGCCCGTATCGTCGCCGAGGCGTACGCGGACGGCACCGCCGCCCCGTACACCGGCATCCGCATGAAGTGCATGGAGGCGGCCGTCCGCGACCGCGGCATCCGCACCACCGACGTCTTCCTCACCGGCCTCATGGAGCACGGCGGCCTGCCCGAAGGGCTCGTCCTCACCCTGCCCAAGGTCACCTACCCGGAGCAGGTCACCGCCTTCGTCCGGCTCCTCGAAGCCTTCGAGAAGACCCACGGCCTCGACGCCGGCCGGCTCGGCTTCGAGATCCAGATCGAGACCAGCCAGGCCATCCTCGCCGCCGACGGCACCGCCACCGTCGCCCGGATGATCGGCGCCGCCGAGGGCCGCGCCACCGGCCTGCACTACGGCACCTTCGACTACAGCGCCTGCCTCGGCGTCTCCGCCGCCTACCAGGCCAGCGACCACCCCGCCGCCGACCACGCCAAGGCGATCATGCAGGTGGCCGCCGCCGGTACCGGCGTCCGGGTCTCCGACGGCTCCACCAACGTGCTGCCCGTCGGCCCCACCGCCCAGGTCCACGAGGCGTGGAAGCTGCACTACGGCCTGACCCGCCGCGCCCTCGCCCGCGCCTACTACCAGGGCTGGGACATGCACCCCGGGCACCTGCCCACCCGCTACGCGGCCGTCTTCGCCTTCTACCGCGAGGGCTTCGAGACCGCCGCCCGGCGCCTCGCGGCCTACGCCAACCACGCGGGCGGCGACGTCATGGACGAGCCCGCCACCGCCAAGGCCCTCGCCTCCTACCTGCTGCGGGGCCTGCGCTGCGGGGCGCTGGACGCCCCCGAGGTCGACGCCCTCACCGGCCTGACCCGCGCGGACCTCGACCGCTTCGCCTCCCCGCGCCGGGGCGACCTGACGGCGAACGCGGGATAGCGCCGAGGGCGCCGGCCCCCGGGGTCCGGCGCCCTGGGCCACTTCCGCGCGACGGCCGGTCAGGTGCCCTCGGGCGGTGCGATCTCGCCCGAGCCGCGGGTGATCAGCGTGGTTCCCAGGACGGTCGTCTCCGGCGCCTCGGCCGTCCCGTCGAGGCGGCGGAACAGCCGCTGGGCCGCCGTGCGGCCCAGCGCGGCGGCGTCCTGGGCGATGACCGTGATGCCGAGCAGGTCGGCCAGTTCGATGTCGTCGAACCCGACCAGGGCGACGGGGCGTTCGCGGCCCGCGAGGACCCGTACGGCGGTGACGGTCACCCGGTTGTTGCCCGCGAAGAGCGCCGTGACGGGCTCCGGTCCGGACAGCGTCGCCGCGACCGTCGCCGCGACGTGCTCCGGGTCGGTCGGGCCCAGGGACACCCAGGCCTCGTCCACGGGGAGGCCCGCGTCCTCCATGGCCGCGCGGTAGCCGCGCAGCCGTTCCGTCGCCGTGTGGATCCGGGGCCGGTCGCCGACGAAACCGATCCGGCGGTGGCCCTGGGCGATCAGATGCGCGACGCCCGTGCGGGCCCCGCCGAAACTGTCGGACAGGACCACGTCGGCCTCGATCAGGCCCGCCGGCCGGTCCACGAAGACCGTGGCGACGCCCGCCCGTATCTCCGGCTCCAGATAGCGGTGGTCGTCGCCCGCGGGGATGACGATCAGCCCGTCGACCCGCCGCGCGCACAAGGCGAGGGCCAGCTCCCGCTCGCGGTCCGGGTCCTCCGCGCTGGAACCGTTGATGAGCAGCGCCCCGTGGGCCCGCGCGACCTCCTCCACCGCCCGGCTGAGCGGCCCGTAGAACGGGTCGGCCAGATCCTCCAGGACCAGCCCGACCGACGCCGTACGCCCCTTGCGGAGCACCCGCGCGCTGTCGTTGCGGCGGAAGCCGAGGGACGCGATGGCCTCCTGGACCCGCCGCTCGGTGTCGGCGGTGACGCCCGGCTCGCCGTTCACGACCCGGGAGACGGTCTTGAGACCGACACCCGCGCGGGCGGCGACGTCCTTCATCGTGGGCCGGTGGCCGTAGCGGTGTGCGGAGCGGCGGGCGATCTCGGCCACGGTGCGCGGTTCCTCCGTCGTCAGGGGTCCGGGGTCCGACCTGGGCGGCGTCCGTCCGCCGGGGGCCTTCGGGGCGGGGCCGCCCGACCGGGCCAGGTGGATTTCGAACGCGTTGCCGTCGAGCATAGGCCCTGGACAACGTTGTCACGCGACCGGGAGACTGGACCCGCAGCACACCCGTCGTTCCCCGGAGAACCGTTCACTCATGCGCACTGACCTCGTCGCCGCCCTCGACTTCGGCGGCACCAAGATCGCCGGGGCGCTGGTCGGCGCGGACGGCCGGATTCTGCTGCGCGCCCAGCGGCCCACGCCCGCCCAGGAGTCCGGCGAGACGGTGGTACGGCAGGTGGAGGCCGTCCTCGCGGAGCTCGCCGCCTCCCCGCTGTGGGCCGCGGTGACGGCCGTCGGCATCGGCAGCGCCGGTCCGGTCGACGCCTCCGCCGGCACCGTGAGTCCGGTCAACGTGCCCGGCTGGCGCGACTTCCCGCTGGTCGAGCGGGTCCGCCGGGCAACCGGCGGACTGCCCGTCACCCTCGTCGGCGACGGCGTCGCCATGACGGCCGCCGAGCACTGGCAGGGCGCCGCGCGCGGCTACGACAACGCGCTCTGCCTCGTCGTCTCCACAGGTGTCGGAGGCGGTCTCGTCCTCGGTGGGCGTCTCCACACGGGTCCCACCGGCAATGCCGGTCACCTCGGCCACATCAGCGTCGACCTCGACGGCGACCCGTGCGCCTGCGGCGGCCGTGGCTGCGTCGAACGCATCGCCAGCGGCCCGCACATCGCCCGCCGTGCCCTGGCGAACGGCTGGCGCCCGGGGCCCGACGGCGACACCTCCGCCGCCGCGGTGGCCGCCGCCGCCCGGGCCGGCGACCCGGTGGCCGTCGCCTCCTTCGAGCGCGCCGCGCAGGCACTGGCCGCCGGGATCGCCGCGACCGCCTCCCTCGTCGAGATCGACATCGCGGTCGTGGGCGGGGGAGTGGCGGGCGCGGGCGAGGTTCTGTTCGCACCGCTGCGGCGCGGCCTGCGGACGTACGCCACGCTCTCCTTCGTCCGCGGCCTCACCGTCGTCCCCGCCCTGACCGGCACCGACGCCGGGCTGCTGGGCGCGGCGGCGGCCGCGACGGCGGGCGGGGCGGGCGATCCCGTACGGGAGTGAGGCGCCCCGTCTCGTCACCGGCGGAGCCAGGCTGCGCTACGGGGGTGACATAGCGGGATGTGGCGGGATGTGAGCGGACACAGTGGGGGCGCGAACGCGCGCCGGGCGTGCGCCGGTTCGCCCCGCCCGCCCCCGGGGTTTCCGTGGCAGGGTGGTGGGGGCGGTCCACCGGGGGCTGCCCGGGAGGGGGGAATCGTGATCGTCTGGATCAACGGGACGTTCGGTGCGGGGAAGACCTGCACCGCGCGCGAGCTGGTCGATCTGATCCCGAACAGCACGCTGTACGACCCGGAGTTCACCGGTGCCACGATGCGTCGGCTGCTCCCGCGCAAACGGCTCGCGGAGGTCGCCGACTTCCAGGACCTCCCCATCTGGCGCAGACTCGTCGTCGACACGGCGGCGGCGCTCCTCGCCGAGCTGGACGGGGTCCTGGTGGTTCCGATGACGCTGATCCGCCAGGAGTACCGGGACGAGATATTCGGCGCCCTCGCGGCTCGCAGGATCAAGGTCAGGCATGTCGTCCTCACCCCGGACGAAACGATCCTGCGCGACCGGATCGACCGCCGCGCCGCCATCGAGGCCGAGGCCGGTCCGGAATCCGTGACCGCCGAGGGCGACCGCGTCGTCGTGCCCGTCCCGAGAACCGGGGCCCTGGCCGGGCCGGGAGTCAAGGCGGGGCCCGAGTCCGAGTCCGAGACCGAGTCCGGGTCCGGGTTCGAGACGGCCGAGTCCGAGGCCGCCGCGCGGACCCGCCGCTGGTGTCTCGACCACATCGGCTCCTTCCAGGACGCGCTCGCCGGCTGGCTGGCCGCCGACGCGTACCCCGTCGACAACTCCACGCTCACCGCCGCCGAGACCGCCCGCGTCGTCGCCGACGCCGTCGCGACCGGCCGCGCCGCGCCCTGCGGCATCGTGCAGACGCCCGAACCGACCGGCGAGACCCTGGCCGCCGGCGTCCTGCTCTTCGACGAACACGACCGCGTCCTGCTGGTCGACCCCACCTACAAGCCCGGCTGGGAGTTTCCCGGCGGCATCGTCGAACCGGGAGAGTCGCCCACGCGCGCGGGCATACGGGAGGTCGCCGAGGAGATCGGCCTCCGGCTCGACGCCGTACCCCGGCTGCTCCTCGTCGACTGGGAACGTCCCCAGCCCCCCGGCTACGGCGGTCTGCGCCTGCTCTTCGACGGCGGCCGGCTGCCGGCCGCCGACGCCGAACGCCTGCTGCTGCCCGGCGCCGAACTGCGCGGCTGGCGCTTCGTCACCGAGGCCGAGGCCGCCCACCTGCTCCCCCCGGTCCGCTACGACCGCCTCCGCTGGGCCCTGCGCGCCCGCGAACGCGGCACCGTCCTCAACCTGGAAGCGGGCGTCCCGGTGGGCTGAGCCCCGCCGTGAACAGGGCACTAAGCCTGCTCCGCCGCCCGCGCGAGCCGCTCCGCCGTGTCGGTCGTCACCGGGTCGCCGTGCCCGCAGCACAGCACCGACGGGCGGAGCGCGGCGAGCCGGCGCATCGAGGCGAGGGCCGCGGCCCGGTCCACATGGAACACCCCGAACATCACGTCCGGGACCGACGCCACCGTGTCCCCCGTGAACAGCACGCCGTGGCGCGGCAGATGGACCGCGAGCGAACCGGGCGTGTGGCCCGGGGTGTGCACGACCACCGCGCCGTCGCCGAAGTCCAGCACCTCGCCGTCGGCGAGTTCGCGGTCCACCCGGGTCGGCGGCGCGACGGGGACGGTGAGCCCGTGCTCGTACAGCGGCCGCTCCCAGTCCAGCAAATCCGGTTCGGGTACGGGGAGTTCGCCCCGGATGATCGGCGCGTCCAAGGGGTGCGCCAGGATCTCGGCGCCGAAGCGGTCCGCCAACTCCCCGGCCGCGCCCACGTGATCGCGGTGCGCGTGGGTGAGGACGATCCGCCGCAGCCGGGACGGATCGAGGCCGGCCTCGCGCAGCCCCGTCTCGATCGCGGCCGCCGAACCGGCCCATCCGGCGTCGATCAGGGTCGAGTCCTCCCCGTCCCGCCAGAGATAGGCCTGGCCGATGGGGAAACGGAGCAGATGCAGCTGGGGGCCGAGCGCCACGAGGTCCATGCCTGCGACCGTACGTGGCACCCGGCCCCCGGTGGACAGTCCTACGCTCTGGGCGAGTTCCGCCCAGAGCGTGATCGGGGACGAGTGGCCGGTCAGGCCTGCTTCGAGCGGGCGTAGTTCACCAGGAAGTGCGCCTCGGCCACCGACAGGCGCTCCAGCTCCTGCGGCGACACCGATTCGTTGACCGCGTGGATCTGCGCCTCGGGCTCGCTCAGGCCGATCAGCAGGATCTCCGCTTCCGGGTAGAGCGCCGCCAGCGTGTTGCACAGCGGGATCGAGCCGCCCATGCCGGAGGCCTGCATCTCCTCGCCGGGGTACGCGACCCGCATGGCCTCGGCCATCGACGCGTACGCCGGGCTGGAGATGTCCGCCTGGAACGCCTGGCCCTGGCCGACCTGCTCGATGGAGACCCGGGCGTTCCACGGGGTGTGCTTCTCGATGTGCGCGAACAGCAGCTCCGTGGCCTTCGCCGCGTCCTGGCCGGGCGGCACCCGCAGGCTGATCTGCGCGCGGGCGGTGGACGGGATCGACGGCGTCGCGCCCGCCACCGGGTGCGCGTCGATGCCGATGACCGTCACGGCCGGGCGGGCCCAGATGCGGTCGGCGACCGTGCCGGTGCCCGTCAGGTCCACCCCGTCCAGCACCTTCGCGTCCTTGCGGAAGTCGGCCTCCGGGTACTGCAGGCCCTCCCACTCCGCGTCCGTCGGCAGTCCGTCGATGACGGTCGAACCGTCCTCGGCGCGCAGCGAGTCCAGGACGCGGATCAGCGCCGCCAGCGCGTCCGGGGCGGCACCGCCGAACTGACCCGAGTGCAGATTGCCCTCCAGCGTGTCGATCGTGACCCGGACCATCGTCATGCCGCGCAGGGTCGCCGTCACCGTCGGCAGGCCCACCCGGAAGTTGCCCGAGTCGCCGATGACGATGGCGTCCGCCGTCAGCAGCTCGGGGTGCGCCTCCGCGTACCGCTCGAGGCCGCCCGTGCCCTGCTCCTCCGAGCCCTCCACGATCACCTTGACCGTGACCGGCACGCCGCCGTTGGCCTTCAGGGCGCGCAGCGCCAGCAGGTGCATGATGACGCCGCCCTTGCAGTCGGCCGTCCCCCGTCCGTACCAGCGGCCGTCCTCGCGCTCCGTGAGCTGGAACGGCGGGGTCAGCCACGCGGCCTCGACCAGCATCGGCTGCACGTCGTAGTGCGCGTAGAGCAGGACGGTCGGGGCGCCGGCCGGGCCGGGCAGCACGCCGTACACCGACTGCGAACCGTCGGGGGTGTCGAGCAGCTCCACGTCCTCGAAGCCCTCGGCGCGCAGCGCGCCCGCCACCCAATTGGCGGCGGCCTCGCACTCGCTGCGCGGCGCGACGGCCTCGTCCGCCACCGAGTGGAAGGCCACCAGCTCCGTCAGCTCCGCCTTCGCGGCGGGCATCAGCGATGCGACGGTCTCGGCGATCGGATTCGCGGTCATGGGCACGCTCCTGGTGGGTGCGACGTTGTTCGTGACGACGCCGGGTTGTCGGTGGATCCGGCGAACGCATGGCCGATCCTACGGTCGTTTCCCGGCGCGGGGCGGGGCGGCCCGGTTTACCTACCGAGCCGTAGGATGCGACCACACCAGGAACCACCGGTCTGATCAGGAGCAGAAGCACATCGTGAGCAGCGAGAACGCAGACGCCGGAGCGGCAGCGGACGGAGCGGCCGGAGCGCGGGAGACAGGCCCGGACGGCGGACAGCCGGTGTGGGACGTGGTCGTGGTCGGCGCGGGACCCGCCGGGGCCTCGGCGGCCTACGCGGCAGCCGTCGCCGGCCGGAAGGTCCTGCTCTTGGAGAAGGCCGAACTGCCCCGCTACAAGACCTGTGGCGGTGGCATCATCGGCCCCTCGCGCGACGCGCTGCCGCCCGGCTTCGAACTGCCGTTGAGCGACCGCGTGCACGCCGTCACCTTCCAGCTGGACGGCCGCTTCCCGCGCACCCGCCGCTCCCGGCGCATGCTCTTCGGCCTGGTCAACCGGCCCGAGTTCGACGCCCGCCTGGTCGAGCACGCGCAGAAGGCGGGCGCCGAGCTGCGGACCGGAGCCGCCGTCAGCCGGGTCGAGCAGCACGGCCCGGCCGTGCCCGACCGCCGTACCGTCGCCGTGGTCCTCGCCGACGGCGAGACCGTGCTCGCCCGCGCCGTCGTCGGGGCCGACGGCAGCGCCGGCCGGATAGGCGCCCACGTCGGCGTCAAGCTCGGCCAGGTCGACCTCGGCCTGGAGGCCGAGATCCCGGTGCCGCGGTCCGTGGCGGAGGACTGGAAGGGCCGGGTCCTCATCGACTGGGGGCCGCTGCCGGGCAGTTACGGCTGGGTCTTCCCCAAGGGCGACACGCTGACCGTGGGCGTCATCTCGGCGCGCGGCGAAGGCGCCGCCACCAAGCGGTACCTGGAGGACTTCATCGCCCGGCTCGGGCTCGCCGGCTTCGAACCGGCCATCTCCTCCGGCCACCTGACCCGCTGCCGCACCGACGACTCGCCGCTCTCCCGCGGCCGGGTGCTGGTCTGCGGTGACGCGGCCGGTCTGCTGGAGCCGTGGACCCGTGAGGGCATCTCGTTCGCGCTGCGCTCGGGCCGGCTCGCGGGCGAGTGGGCGGTCCGGATAGCCGAGTCGGGCGACGCGGTCGACGCGCGCCGGCAGGCACTGAACTACGCCTTCGCCATCAAGGCCGGGCTGGGTGTGGAGATGGCGGTCGGACGGCGGATGCTCTCCGTGTTCGAGCGCCGGCCGGGGCTTCTGCATGCGGCGATCACCACCCTGCGGCCGGCCTGGCGGGCGTTCGCGGACATCACCCGCGGGACGACGACCCTGGCCGGGCTCGTCCGCGGCGGCGGCATCGCGCACCGCGCGCTGGAGATGCTCGACCGCCGGATCGACACCTCGGCGGGCGTGGGCCCGGCGGGGCGGGGCGTCACGCCGCGCGGCGACAAGGAGGCGGAGCCGGAGCAGTCGGAGAAGCCGGAGAAGCCCGAGCAGTCAGAGAAGCCGGAGCAGCCGGTGCGGGACGCGCGAGACGCCCGGGACGCGCGGGACGGGGACGCGTCCGCGGCGCCCGACGCCTCCTGACCCGTAGGGCGGGAGTGGGCGGGGAGCCGGGGGACCGGTGAGGGAAGGGCGGTACGGATTCCTCCGTACCGCCCTTCACGCGTCCCGGGTGGTGGTGATCCGGAAGACAGGGTGGTCGGGGGCGGCCGCCAGGAGCTCGGCGTCGGTGGAACGGGCGGTCACGCCCTGGAAGTACGGGCCGACCTCCCAGCCCCAGCGCTTCAGGTAGCCGCGCAGCACCTCCACCCTCTCGGCGTCCGGGATCTCGGCAGCGGTGAAATGGCGGACCGTGCGGCCGACGCGCAGTTCGCCGGCGCCGGCCGCTCGCATGTTGCGGACCCACTGGGAGTGGCCGCGGGCCGAGACCAGGTACTGCGCGCCCCGGTGGCGGTACGGGTTGACGGGGATGCGCTGCGGGCGACCGCTCTTGCGTCCGGGGACGGACAGCTCGGCGGTGCCGAGCAGGCTGATGCCGTGGCGGGCCAGCCGGCCGACGAGGCTGTTGAACCGGATCGTGAGCGGGCTGCCCTGGCGGTAGTAGGGCTGCTGCGACGCCATGTGGACTCCTTGGAGTGTGGGTGCCGCTCTCGTTTGTGAGCGGTGCTCTCTCTTTTGGTCAGTGTGCACGGATCGGTGCTCACTCGCAAGAGCAGTGCTCTCGTTTCGGTGCGATGCTCCGAAACGTGGAAGACTGCTCTCCATGACGACCGTCCAGGGAGCCCGCGCCCGCGCGCGGATCGAGATCACCGCCGCCATCAAGGACGCGGCCCGCCGCCAGCTCGCCGACGAGGGCGCCGCCAAGCTCTCGCTGCGCGCCGTCGCCCGCGAGCTCGGCATGGTCTCCTCCGCGCTCTACCGCTATTTCCCCAGCCGCGACGACCTGCTGACCGCGCTGATCATCGACGCCTACGACGCTGTCGGCGCCGCCGCCGAAGAGGCCCACGCCACCGCCGAAGCCGCGGCCCCGCACGCCCATCTCGCCCGCTGGACCGCCGTCTGCCGCGCCGTCCGCGCCTGGGCCCTCGCGCACCCCCACGAGTACGCCCTCCTCTACGGCTCCCCGGTCCCCGGCTACGCCGCGCCGAAGGACACCATCGGACCCGCCTCCCGCGTCGGCCTCGTCCTCATGGCCACCGCCCGCGCCGCCCACCGCGACAAGGGCGTCGCCCCGCCCCCGCTCCCCGCCGCCCTGCGCCCCGAGGCCGAACGCCTCACCGCCGACTTCGCGCCCGATCTGCCGCCGGAACTCATGGGGGCCCTGGTGGCCTCCTGGTCCCAGCTCTTCGGGCTGATCTCCTTCGAGCTCTTCGGCCAGTTCGACCGGGTCGTCGAGGACCGGGACACGTTCTTCGCCGTGGCCGCCGAACGCCTCGGCCGCGAGACGGGACTGCTGCCGCGCCCCTGACCGGCGGAGCCCCCAGGGGTGTTGGCGCGGTGCGGTGCCGCCAGGCGCGTACGCCGGCCCCGGCCCCGGCCGCGCCCCCGACCGCTGTTCGGTGGCCGGGGGTTCCAGGCGCGGCGCCTCGGTCCGCGCAGGTTCCGCGAGGGCCATGCCACAGGGCCCGTACCGCAGGCCCCCTCCGCGCTCCGTCCCCACCGACGGGCCACCCGGCCCGTACGTCGGCCTCACCCCCCGTCCGGCGTCGGGGGACGGGGCGGGCGCGCCCCGCACGTTCCGCGAGGGCCGCGCCGCCAGGCCCGTACCGCCGGGGCCTCCGCACCCTGGCCCCGCCCCGCCCCCACCACGTACTCCCCGGGGAGTACAGGTGATCGCGCCGCCCGGCGGACGCCGCCGTGTGCCGCGCGCGTCTAGCGTGGCCGCATGGACGAACAGCCGACCCGTGCCCCGGCGCCGGCCCCGGGCCGTGCGGGGCCGCCGTGCGGGCCCGGACCCGGGCGCCGGGGCCCCGCCGGATGGGTCGTGTGGGAGCCGGGCGACGGGCTGCCCTGGCGTTCCACACTCGTCCTCGCCGTCTTCGTCCTCGTCGGTACGGGCTTCGCCGCCCGCGAGCAGCCCGACCGCGTCACCCTCGACGCCCTCGGCCGCGCGCTGCTCCTGCTCGGTTCCGCCGCCCTGTTGCTCCGCCACCGCCATCCCGTCCCGGTCGTCTCCGGCGTCTCGGCCGCGACCCTGGCCTACCTCGCGGCGGGCTACCCGTACGGCCCCGTCTTCGCGACGGTCGTCGTCGCCTGCTTCGCCGCCGTCGTGCACGGCCACCGGCGGGCCGCCTGGTGGGCGCTCGGCCTGCTGTGGGCCGGGCACCTGCTGCTCGTCCACTGGCTCTACCGCTATCTGCCGCCCCCGGGCGACGGCCCCGCCTCATGGGGCCTGGAACTCCCCGTCGCCGCCTTCGTCGCCGCCGTCCTCGCCGCCTCCGAACTCGTCCGGGTCCGCCGCGAGCAGGCGGCGCGCGACCGCGCCGGACAGGAAGCCGCCGAACGCTGCCGGGCCGACGAGGAACGGCTGCGGATCGCCCGCGAACTCCACGACGTCCTCGCCCATTCCCTCTCCGTGATCCACGTCCAGGCCGGCGTCGGCCTCGCCCTGCTCGACGCGGACCCCGGCCAGGCCCGCACGGCCCTCACCACCATCAAGGCGGCCAGCAAGGAGGCCCTGGGCGAGGTCCGGCAGGTGCTCGACACCCTGCGCGCCCCCGGTGCCGCGCCGCTCACCCCCGCGCCCGGCCTCGACCGCCTCCCCGAACTCGTCGACCAGGCCGGAGCCGCCGGTCTCGCCGTGCGGACCGAGCGGACGGGCCGCGAACGGCGGCTCCCGCCCGGCACCGAACTGGCCGCGTTCCGGATCGTGCAGGAGGCGCTGACCAACGTGGTGCGGCACTCCGGTTCCCGTACCGCCGTCGTCGCCCTCGACTACCGGCCCGGCGCGCTCGGCCTGCGAGTCGACGACGACGGCCCGGCCACCGGCGGGGACGCGGGCGGCAGCGGCAACGGACTCGTCGGCATGCGGGAGCGCGCCGCCGCCCTCGGCGGCACGCTCGAGGCGGGCACCCGGCCGGACGGCGGCTTCCGGGTGTCGGCGGTCCTGCCCGTACGCTCGGGCGATCAGTCGGTACGGCGCCCGGCCGACGGTCCGCCGGTACGCGGCGCCGCGCCGCCCCGCGATCCCGCCGGCCCCGAACGGCCGCCCGCCCCACCCGAGGAGTCCCCGTGATCCGCGTCGTGCTCGCCGACGACCAGTCGCTCGTCCGGGCCGGGTTCCGCGCCCTGCTCGACGCCCAGCCGGACATCGAGGTGGCGGGCGAGGCCGCCGACGGCGAGGAGGCCGTGGACCGGGTCCGCGAACTGCGCCCGGACGTCGTCCTGATGGACATCCGCATGCCGCGCCGGGACGGTCTCGCCGCCACCCGTCTGATCACCGAGGACCCGGACCTCGGCACGGTGAGGGTGGTCATGCTGACCACCTTCGAACTCGACGAGTACGTCTTCGAGGCCCTGCGCAACGGCGCCTCCGGCTTCCTCGTCAAGGACACCGAACCTGACGAACTGCTGCGCGCCGTACGGACGGTGGTCGACGGCGACGCGCTGCTGTCGCCCGGTGTGACCCGCCGGCTCATCGAGGAGTTCGCCGCCCGCTCCCGGCCGCCGGCCGCGACGGGCGTGTCGTCCCTCGACCGGCTCACCGGGCGCGAACGGGAGGTGATGGCCCTCGTCGGACTCGGCCTGTCCAACGAGGAGATCGCCCGCCGCCTCGTCGTCAGCCCGCTCACCGCGAAGACCCACGTGAGCCGCACCATGGTGAAGCTCGGCGCCCGTGACCGCGCCCAACTCGTCGTCCTCGCCTACGAGTCGGGCCTGGTCCGGCCCGGCTGGCTCGGCTGACCTCCTCAGGCATCCTCAGGCCCCCTCAGTCCCGCCGGGACCCGTCGAGGGGTGACTTCTCCCGCCACAGCCGGGCCAGGGAAGTGTCGCCGGTGACGGTCACGGCGTCCTGCGGCAGCCGGTTCCACAACAGCAGGAAGAGCCGGCCGGCCGGTCCGCTCAGCTCGCAGTCGGCGGGTCCTTCGGCGGACGGCAGGACGAGCGGCGCTCGCGGGGAGAGCCGTACGCTCCAGACGCGGCCGGTGTCCGTGGCGCGGACCCGCAGCGTGCGCGGCCGCTCCGTGCGCACGTGGCTGAGGTCGTGGGAGTGGAAGACGGACAGCAGCTCGTCGATGCCGTCGGCGGCGAGCGCGGGACCCACGAGGCCGGGCGCGTCCAGGGGACCGAGCGCCGACTCGGCGTCGGCCCGGTGCACGGTCGTCTCGTACGCCTGCCGCCGCGCCCAGAACGCGAGCGGCGACGGCACCGGCAGGAACGTCCAGCACTCCAGGTCCTCCGGTGCGTAGCGCAGGGCGTCGACCAGCAGGGCGTGGCCCTCGCGGACGTACGCGAGGAGCGCGTCGCCGTCGAGCTCCGTGTCGGCGCCGGCCGGGTGGTACGAGGTGCGGCGCCCGGACACGGTGGCGGCGGCCCAGCGGTGGACCTTCGTCATGTGCCGCAGCAGATGGCGGACCCGCCAGCCGGGGCAGGTGGCGACCTCCGCGTCGAGACCCGCCGTCGCGGCGGCCTCGACGAGTGCCGTGCCCGCCGCTTCGAGCGCGTCGATGTGGGTGCCGGTACTCACGGTGCTCGTGGTGTCCATGCCCGGAGTATGGCGGGGGCACGCGCCCCGCGTCGCCCCCGTGCCGCGCCGCCTCCGTGCCACGCCCCCGTGCCGCGCCGCCGGCCGAGCGCGCGCGGGGACGGGCCCGGGCGAAGATCACGGACGGCGACCCGCGGGAGGCCGGGCGTGGGAGACTCGCCAGCATGAACGGCAAGGCGACGACGACCCGCACACGGCTGGACAGGGGGCGCGGCGCGCTCGGACCCGCGCTGGAGCTGGTCCACACAGGCCGGGCACCCACGCGCGCCGTGCTGACCGCCGAGCTCGGGGTCACCCGGGCCACCGCCGGAGCCGTCGCCGCCGAGCTGGAGGCACTCGGCCTCATCCGCGTCGACTCCAATCCGGGCGCCGCCGCCGGTTCCCAGGGCCGCCCCTCGCACCGTCTCTCCGTCGCCGAGGACGGGCCGGTGGCGCTCGCCGCCCAGGTCCACGCCGACGGCTTCCGCGCCGCGCTGGTCTCCCTCGGCGGCACCATCGTCGCCACCGCCCCCGGCTGCGTCACCGTCTCCGCCGACCCCGCCCAGGTCCTCGGCGCCGTGGTCGACGCCGGAGTCGAGCTGCTGCGGGCTTCCGGGCGCCGCTGCGTCGGCGCGGCGCTCGCCGCGCCCTCCGCGGTGGCCGAGCCCGAGGGGATCGCCCTCAAACCGCTGCACCTCGCCTGGCCGGCCGGTGCGCCGGTGGGCGAGATCTTCGCCGAGCGGGTACGGGCCGCCGGCATCGACGGCCCCGCCTTCACCGGCAACGACGTCAACCTCGCCGCCCTCGCCGAACACCGGCACGGCGCCGGCCGCGGCGCCCGCGACCTGCTCTGCGTGGCGACCGGCCACCGCGGGGTCGGCGGCGCGCTCGTCCTCGACGGCCGTCTGCACACCGGCAGCTCGGGCCTCGCCCTCGAAGTCGGCCACCTCACCGTCAACCCCGAGGGCCGCCCCTGCCACTGCGGCGCCCGCGGCTGCCTCGACGTCGAGACCGACCCGCTCGCCTTCCTCACCGCCGCGGGCCGCGCCCCCGGCCCCGAGGTCTCCCTCCTCCAGCAGTCCCGCGACCTGCTGCGCGACCAGCCGGACGACCCCGGGGTGCGCGCCGCGGCCGAGGAACTGATCGACCGGCTCGGCCTCGGCCTGGCCGGGCTCGTGAACATCCTCAACCCCGACCGGATCATCCTCGGCGGTCTCCATCGCGAACTCCTCGACGCCGACGGGGACCGGCTGCGCGCCGTCGTCGCCGACCGCAGCCTGTGGGGCCGCAGCGGCGGGGTCCCGATCCTGCCCTGCACCCTCGACCACAACAGTCTGGTCGGCGCCGCCGAACTCGCCTGGCAGCCGGTCCTCGACGACCCCCTAAAAGCGTTGGGAGCCGCGGCGTCCGGCGACTAGGGTCGCGCCCCATGACCGACGCGATCGACACCACCGCCCGGACCGCCCGCACCGCCCGCACCGCCCGCACCTCCGACACCGGCAAGGACACCGCCCCGCCGCGCTTCGGCGCCGGACTCACCTTCCACGGCCCGCTCTCCGAGACCCGGGCCACCCGGATCGTCTCCCGCCTCGCCGCGCCCGCGCCCGGCACCGTTCTCGACATCGGCTGCGGCTGGGGCGAGTTGATGCTGCGCGTCCTCGCCGAGACCCCCGGCGCCCGGGGCACCGGGATCGACATCGACGCCGGCGACCTCGCCCACGGCCGCACCCTCGCCGCCGCGCGCGGGCTCGCCGACCGCGTCGAGTACGCCGAGGAGTCCGGCCACGGCACCACCCGCGCCGCCGCCGACACCGTGCTGTGCGTCGGCTCCAGCCAGGCCCTGCTGGACCCCGACCAGCCCCACGACGTGGCCGCCGCCCTGCGCGAACTGCGCCGTCTGGTACGTCCCGGCGGCCGTGTGCTGCTCGCCGAGGGCTTCTGGGAGCGCGTTCCGACCGCCGCCGAACTCGCCCGGATGTGGCCCGGCGCCGCGTCCTTTGACCACTGCACCCTCGCCGGGCTGGTGGACCTGGCGGTCGAGGCGGGCTTCCGTACCGCGTGGGTCGAGACGGCGACCCGCGACGAATGGGAGGAGTTCGAGTCCGGCTACCGGCACGCCGTCGAGGTCTGGCTCGCCACTCACCCCGATCACCCGCTCGCGGCCGAGACCCGCGAACGCGTCGACCGCCAGCGCTCGGCCTGGCTCGGCTACCGGGGCATCCTCGGCATCGCCTACCTGACCCTGGTCCCGGTGGGCTGACCCCGCCCGGGGCCGGGAGGCGGGCCCGAAACCGGTTCCGCGCGCGGCGGCGCACGGTCTACGGTGGCGCCGTGACGACCCAGATGATCATCCTCAACGGCGGCTCCAGCGCGGGCAAGTCCGGCATCGTCCGCTGCCTCCAAGCCGTGCTCCCCGACCCGTGGCTGGCGTTCGGCGTCGACTCCTTCGTCGACGCGCTGCCCGCGAAGCTGCGGAACGGGGAGGGCGGGATCGAGTTCGCGGCCGACGGCGGCATCGAGGTCGGCCCGGAGTTCCGGACCCTGGAGGCGGCCTGGACCACGGGCATCGTGGCCATGGCCCGGGCCGGCGCCCGCATCGTCGTGGACGACGTGTTCCTCGGCGGTGCCGCCTCCCAGGAGCGCTGGCGGAAGGACCTCGACGGGGTCGACGTGCTCTGGGTCGGAGTCCGCTGCGACAGTGCGGTCGCGGCCGGCCGGGAGATCGCCCGCGGGGACCGCGTCACGGGCATGGCCGCCGGCCAGGCGGACCTCGTCCACCGGGGCGTCACCTACGACGTGGAGGTGGACACCACCCGCGCCGAGTCCCTGGAGTGCGCGCGGGCCATCGCCACCCACGTCCGCTGACCACGACCAGGGCCTTGTCCGGCGCGAGGAGATGACGGTCCGCAATGAGGCAAGAGCCGAAGGCGTGGTACGGCGCCAGAACCTTCTTATAGATGGTCGACCTGGGAAAACTCTCCCTACGAGGAGCGTGTCGTGCTGTTCCGGGCACGGTCCCTCGACGAGGCCGTCGAACTGGCCGAGCGGGAGTCGGCCACCTCGGCTCACCAGCTGCGCCCGGCCCCGAGCCCGGACCGCCCCGGGGCCGACAGGTGCAGCACCTGGAACCGGTCGGTGTCCGGGGCGTCCGGGATACCGGGGGAGGTGTCGGCCCGCACAGTGAGGACGAGCAGTTCCCAGTGGCGCGGGTCCACGGCCAGGGCCGTCGCCACCACCCCGTCGCCCGCCGCGCGCACGGCGTGCCGCTCCAGGGCCTCGGCGACCGCGTCGGCCGGGGCGATGCCCGCGGGCAGCGGATGGCGCCGGCGCGTGGCGGTACGCGGCGCCGCCGCGGTCGCCGGCCCCTCGTCGTACGCGAGCACCGTCCAGTGCTGGACGACGGGTCGCCCGAAGTCGTTCACGATGCCCTGGAATCCGGGCCCCCAGAGGAAGGCGTTCATCCCGGCCGCCTCGGCCCACAGATAGAACGGCGCGTACTGGTTCACCGGCGAGCCGTCGGCCCGTTCGCGCATCAGATACGCCTTGAGGCCGAGCCCGGGGAAGTCGTCGAGCAGATGACCGCGGGTCGCGACCCGGGTGCGGATGACGCCCATGTCGTAGTCGGCGGGCAGCGTGATGTCGTACTGCATGGCGTGCACGGGACGGGCTCCTGAGGTCGGCGAGCGGCGAGCGGCGAGTGGCGAGCGGCGGAACGACGGTCCGGATCCGGGGGAGGGCACGGACCAGGGGCTGATCAGGGGCGGATCAGTGGGCGGTACGGGGGGACAGCAGCGCGAGCAGGCCGCGTACGGCGGTGTCGAAGGCGGCCGGAGAACCGGCGGCGCGGGCCAGGACGTAGCCGCCCTGGGCGGTCGCGACGATCGCGGCGGCGGTCTCCCGGGCGTCCAGCGAGGGGCTGAACTCCCCGCTGTCCAGGCCCTCCTGGAGGATTTCGGCGAGCCGGCCGCGCAGCCAGTCCAGCGTCTCGTCGACCGGCGCGCGCAGCTCCGCGTCCGCCATCACGTCCGGGTCCATCGTCAGCCGGCCGACCGGGCAGCCGCGCAGCACGTCGCGCTCGCGCAGCAGGTAGGCCTCGATCCGGGTGTACGCCGGACCCGTCCCGCCCAGCTCGGTCTCGGCCGCCGCCCGCAGCTCCTCGGCGGTCCGCCGGATCGCGGCGAGCGCGAGAGCGGGCTTGCCGGCGAAGTGGTGGTACATGCTGCCCTGGCCGGCGCCCGCCGCCTGCTGGATGGCCTTGGGGCTGGTCCCGACGTACCCCCGCTCCCACAGCAGCTCGCGGGTGGCCTCGATCAGTCGCTCGGACGCGTTCGCGCTCATGCCCGTACTGTACATACCAGTAGGTACAGAGTCGAGGGAGCAGCCGGCCGGAGCCCGGCTACTCCCGCCGGGGTACGCGAGGAGGCCCCGGCCGTACGACGCTTCCGGGCCGCTCGCGCGGCAGTCTCGAACCATCGAGCAGTCGGGACACACACCGAGGAGCTGACCGACGATGAACACTCTGGCCTACGCGGGCCCCGGCCCGTGGATCGTCTTCGTCCCGTTCGTCTGGGCGGCCGTGATCATCGCGGTGATCACCGTGCTGCGCCGGTTCGGCGGGCGCCGTCCGCACGGTGTCCGCGGCTGGGGCGGCCCCGGCGCCACCTCCTCCGCCGCCGACCGGTCGCCGATCGCGCTGCTCGGCCGCCGCTTCGCCGCCGGCGAGATCGACGAGGACGAGTACTGGCGGCGGCTGACCGTCCTGGAGGAGCAGTTCGGCCGCCTCGCGACGGGGGACAAGGGACGGCGGGCGTGAGCACCGCGGCCCGCCGCCGGCCACCGGCGCGGCCCTCGCCCCGCGCGCCGTACTCAGGACCCCGCGTCCCGCTCGGGGGGCGCTCAGCCGGCCAGCGCGGACCGTCCCGCCGCCGCGTGCAGCGGTTCGTCCGCCATGAGGAACGGCACGATCTCCAGGGCGCGGTCGGCGAACGGCCCGTCGGTCGTGGCGCCCCGTACGGAGTGCGCGTGCGGCGCCAAGGCGACGGGGGAGGGCGGGGCCTGGAGCGTGAACCAGACGACCTTGCCCGCGTCCTGCGGGCGGGCGCCCCAGCTCTCGCTCAGCGCCTCGATGATGGCGAGGCCGCGCCCGGAGGTGGCGAACTCGTCCGCGTGGGGGCTCGGTTGGCCGGTGCCCGGCATCCGCGGATCGTTGTCGCGTACGGAGATGGTGAGATGGTCGAGCAGCAGCGCGACCTCGACGGTGCAGAGCTTGTCCGGCAGCGCGTGCCGGTGGACGTTCGTCAGGAGCTCGGTGACACCGAGCGACGCATGGTCGATCAAGGCGTCGAGCTGCCAGTAGCGCAGATGCGCGGAAACGATTCTGCGGACCTGACCGATCCGCGACGGCAGGGCCTGGAGCTCCACCGTGCAATACCTGCTGGGCTCGCTGATCACGGCTGCGACTCCCCGAAGTAGGTCCGGAAGACGGAGATTCGGAAGACGGCGATTCGGATCTGTCATGCGACGAGGAGCCGGGCGGTGGGCGCCGGCTCGCGGCGTCACCGCCGTGGCACCCTCGGTGAGGTGGTTCCAGGGTGAACCAGTGGTGACAGCCCCGCAACTCGCGGCGACCCGCCCCGGGGCGGGGATGACGCGGGCGGCGCACGGCGTCCTCCGCCGCCTGCCCCGGACGGCGGGCGGGCCACCGGCGAACGCGGGGTGCCCCGCCGTCAGGACCGGGACCGGGACACCGCCTTGCGCAGCGCGTCGAGCATTCGCCCCGAGGCCGAACCGGAGATCCGGTACCGCGTGCCGTTGACCGTGGCCACCGCCTCGTCGGCCTTCGCGAACCAGGGCCGGCCGGCCCGGACCGAACCGAGCGGCGCGCTGTCGATCTCACTGCCGTAACTCGTCAGCAGGGCGAAGCGGCCGTCCTCGATGCGGACCTCCCCCGCGCGGGTCAGGGACCGGGGCCATCGGTCGATGCGGACCCCCGTGGCCGTGAACTCGGGCTGTGACATGGTGCTCCCGCCCCCTTAGCGCAGAATGCCTGACTCCAGTGTGCCGGGCCGTCGCGTCCGGCACCAGCAGCCCTCCCCCGCGATGTCGCCGCACGGCGGCCGAAGGGGCCCTCCCGCGGCCCTCCCACAGCGCTCTCCGACGCCCTCCCAAGGCTCCCCTATGGAGTCTCAAAGGGAACGTTTGCCCAGGTGGGAGGGGTATTGTCGGTTACCTGGGGCCAGCCCTGTGGGCACGACGAGAAGAGGCACTCATGACCACCACCGACCGTCCCCTGGTGACCGTGGACGTCGACCGCAGCGACCCCGCCTACCGCTCCTGGCTCAAGGAAGCCGTCCGCAAGGTGCACGCCGACGCCAACCGCTCGGCCGACACCCACCTCCTGCGCTTCCCGCTGCCCGACAGCTGGGGCATCGACCTCTACCTCAAGGACGAGTCGACGCACCCCACCGGCAGCCTGAAGCACCGGCTCGCCCGCTCGCTCTTCCTCTACGGCCTGTGCAACGGCTGGATCCGGCCCGGCGCGCCCGTCATCGAGGCGTCCAGCGGCTCGACCGCCGTCTCCGAGGCGTACTTCGCCAAGCTGATCGGCGTGCCGTTCATCGCCGTCATGCCGCGCACCACCAGCCCCGAGAAGTGCCGTCTGATCGAGTTCCACGGCGGTCAGTGCCACTTCGTCGACGACTCGCGGACCATGTACGACGAGGCCGCGGCGCTCGCCGCGCGCACCGGTGGCCACTACATGGACCAGTTCACCTACGCCGAGCGGGCCACCGACTGGCGGGGCAACAACAACATCGCCGAATCGATGTACGAGCAGCTGAAGCTGGAGCGCTACCCGGAGCCCGCGTGGATCGTGGCCACGGCCGGCACCGGCGGCACCTCGGCGACCATCGCGCGCTATGTGCACTACATGCAGTTCGACACCAGCGTGTGCGTCGCCGACCCCGAGAACTCCTGTTTCTTCGACGGGTGGCTGCGCCACGACCCCGACGCCACCGCCGACTGCGGCTCCCGGATCGAGGGCATCGGCCGGCCCCGGATGGAGCCGAGCTTCGTCCCCGGCGCCATCGACCGCATGATGAAGGTGCCCGACGCGGCGAGCGTGGCCGCCGTCCGCGTCCTGGAGAACGTCATCGGCCGCAAGGCGGGCGGCTCGACCGGCACCGGACTGTGGAGCGCGTTGAAGATCGTCGGCGAGATGGTCGCCGAGGGGCGCACCGGCAGCGTCGTCACGCTGATCTGCGACCCCGGCGAGCGCTACCTCGACCGGTACTACTCGGACGAGTGGCTGGCCGGGCAGGGCCTCGACATCGCGCCGTACACCGCCGCTATCGACCGGTTCCTGGAGACGGGCGTCTGGCCGGAGTGAGCCGCCGGTCGAGCTGTCGCATCGCGTCGCGGAACGACAGGGTGAAGCCGGGCCGGGCCAGTCGCAGCACAAGGGTGTAGGGGAAGTTGCCGGCGGTGGCCATGGTCCAGCGGACCCGGGTGCCGCCGGTGGAGGTGGGGGACAGCGCCCACTCCTCCATCAGCGCCGTGACGCCCGGGGCGTTGATCGTGTCGATCCGGTAGACGTAGCGGCTGTCCGGCTCCGCCGCCATGATCGTCTCCTCCATGCGGCCGCCGCCGGTCAGCAGGATGGTCCGGCCCGTGCCGTCACGGGTGGGCGTGGCGGAGCGCACCGCCCGGAACCAGGCGGACCAGCTGCCGACCTCCACCGCGAGGGACCGGTAGACGGCGGCGGGCGGCGCGGTCAACTCGGTGGTGAAGACCAGCCGTGTGGGTGCGGACGTGACGAAGTCGAGTTCCACCGGCCTCAGTCGGCGCTGCATGACCGGACCTCCGGGAGTGCGGCGGGCGGGCCGGGAGGGACTTGCCCCAGACGGCCCGAGGGGGCGCACACCTTAGCCGACGGCCGTCCCGTTTCCCAGCAGGCCGTCGAGCGCCCGGCCGAAGACCACCCGTCCCACCGCGGCCAGTACGGGATCGAGCACGCCCGGTACGCCGCGCAGCCGCAACTCCTCCCGCCACACGACCCGGCTGCCCGGACCCGTACCGGTCACCTCGAAGACGGCCCGGCCGCGGACCACCCGGCCGTGTTTCTCCAGCCCGCACACGCCCGTCCGGCCCTCGGGGCCGGGTGGCTCGAACCGTACGATCTCCATAGGGTCGTCGAAACCGAACCGGCCCACCCGGGTCCGGGCCGTGAACCGGGTCCCGACCCGGTTCGGGCCTGGTGTGAGCACGGTCGTACGGGTGAAGGGGATCCGTTCGCCGTGCGCCGGCCAGTCGGTGAGGCGGCGCCACACCTCGGCGGGCGGCAGCGCCACGGTCCGCTCGACCCGGAAGCGGCTCATCCCGACGCCGGCCCGCTGCTCGCACCGGAACCGCCGCCCGGCGCCCCGCCCGGCGCGACGGCGTCCCCGGAGACCTGACCCGGGGCCGCCCCGGACCGGGTCCCGGACTCCGGCCCCGATCTCGTCCCCGATCCCGTCCCGGATTCCTGCCCGGAGACCGGTCCGCCGCCCGCCTCCTCGCCCGCGACGACCAGTCCCGGCAGGTGCTCGGCCATCTCGGCGCGTACCTCGTCCGACAGACCCCGGTCCGTCACCAGCACGTCCACCTCGTCGAGCCGCGCGAAGGAACTCAGGCCCAGCGTCCCCCACTTGGTGTGGTCCGCGACCACCACCACCCGCCGGGCCGAGCGCATCAGCCGCCGGTTGGTCTCGGCCTCCGCCAGGTTCGGCGTCGACAGGCCGGCCGCCACCGAGATGCCGTGCACCCCGAGGAACAGGGCGTCGAAGTGCAGCGAGCGGATCGCCTGATCGGCCACGGGGCCGACCAGCGCGTCCGACGGAGTCCGTACCCCGCCCGTGAGGACGACCGTCGCCGCACCGGGCCGCGACTCGCCTCCCGAACTGATGTTCCGGGACTCGTGGAAGACGTCCGCGACCCGCACCGAGTTCGTCACCACTGTCAGATCCGGTACGTCCAGCAGATGCCGGGCCAGCGCGTACGTGGTGGTGCCGCCCGACAGGGCGATCGCGGTACCCGGCCGCACCATCGCGGCGGCCACCCGCGCGATCTCCTCCTTGGCGTCCAGCTCCAGCGCCGACTTGGCCTCGAAGCCCGGCTCGTGGGTGCTCGCCTCCACCACCGGTACCGCCCCGCCGTGCACCTTCGCCACCATGCCCTGCCGGGCCAGGACGTCCAGGTCGCGGCGGACGGTCATGTCGGAGACGTTGAGGCGGCGGGTCAGCTCGTTGACCCGGACACCTCCGCGCCGGCGCACCTCGTCGAGAATCAGCGCGCGCCGCTGCTCCGCGAGCAGGTTCTGATGGTCACTCACCATCGGGGCCGGTCCTTTCCGGAAGCTGAACGTGGGGGAAGTGATGCGGGGACGGTTCGGAGGGGACGAAGAAGCGAACAGAGGGGCGAGGGGACGAAAATCCGGTCCCGCCGGTGAACGGGCGGGCATGGTGCGGGGTAGGAGAGGAGAAGGGCGGCGGATCCGGTGAGGACCGCGCTCCACGGCCCGTCCGTCCGCGATCCTGATACCCGCTGCCGTCGTCGCCGTCTTCCGTCCGTCCGGACCATCCTTCCGGGCCTTCCTGCCGTCCTCCCCGCATTCTCCCGGATTTCCGCGGCGCCCCCGCGCGGGGTCCCCGACCCGGACCCGGAGCGCGTCACTCCGAAAATCCGCACCCCGGGATCCCGCACCCCGGGATCCCGCACCCCGGGATCCCGCACCCCGGGATCCCGCACCGCGGACTCCGCACCCGAATCCGTGCCCCGGAATCCGCACCCCGGACTCCGGACATGGACCCCGTCCTCCCGATCCTCCCACCCAGGAAGCGAGTCCCCGCATTGTCTTCTGCCACACCCGACCCGAAGAGCGGGGGTGCGGCGCTCGAACTGCTCGTCCACGGCGTGGGCGGAACCACCGCGGCCGACATGCTGGACGACCCGCGCACCGTGCGGATCACCGGCGACAAGACCGCCGCCATGCACCGCCGCCGGGACGACGTCGACGCCGACGAACACCCCGAGCGCTACGCCGACGGGCCCGTCCCCGAGGCGTACTGCTGGTCCAACCTCACCTCCGGCAACGGCGCCCGCGCCCTGTGGCTGCTGCTCCTGCCGTTCATGGTGGCCAACCTCGCCCACTGGATGCGCCCGCCCAGCGAGGGCCGGCCAGGGCTCGTCCGCCTCTACGGGGTGCTCGTCCGGCTGGTCGCGCTCACCCTCACCGTGCTGCTGACCGCCGCCGTCTGCGAGGTCGCCCTCGACCTGACGGCCTGGCAGTGCGCGGGCTCCGGCGCCTGCGCCGCGCAGCGCTCCTGGCTCGGCTTCCTGTCCGCCGAGCGCGGCGGCTGGTGGTCGGCGCCCGGCCGCCGGCTCGCCCTCGCCGCCGTCGCGCCCGCCGCGCTCGTCGGGCTGCTCTGGTACCTGTCCAACCGCACCTGGAGCGCGTACGAGGCCCAGCGCCCGCCCGTCGGCTACGACTCCGACGCCCCGGCCGACCCCGCGACCCCCGCCGGAACCGCCCAGGCCGGAACCGTCCCGGCCACGCCCGCCGTCCCGCGGCCGGCCCTCGGCCGCCCCGGCTTCTGGTACGGGCGCCGGCTCGTCGCCCGGCTGCGCGCCGCGCACACCGCCGCCGGATTCCTCACCGTCGCCGCCGCGCTCGCCAGGGCCACGGCCCCCCAGGACCACCGGACCGCCCACGGCACCCTGCGCGAGATCCTCGGCTGGACTCTGCAGGGCGGGATCGCCGTCCTCGCCGTCGTCGTCCTGTGGGTGATCTGCCGCCGGGGCCGCAGCGAGCGCCGGCTCGACCTCACCCTCGAACGCGCCCTTGTCTCCTGGCTGCCCGGCGCCGCCCTGCTGCTGCTCGTGCTCACCGCCGTGCACGCCGCCTGGGCCCGCCCCGGCTGGCGCTCCTCCGGCACCCTCCCCGGCGACACCGTCTTCGGTCTCCTCACCCTCGCTCAGGGCGCGTTCGTCGCCGCCCTCGGCGTGGTCGCCCTGCTTCTGGCCCGCCCGCGCCGGGACCCGCGCACCGCGCTGCGCGGACTCGGCGGTCCCGCCGTCGCCATGCTGGCCTGTGCCCTCGGCGGCGTCATGACGGGCGGTGTCGCCCAGCGGATGGCCGACTGGCTCGACGGATCCGGTACCCCCGGCGCCGGCGACGGCCTGATCACCGGACCGCCCGTCCTGCTCAGCTGGCAGGCGTCCGTCATCCCCGTCCTGCTCCTGCTGTTGCTCGTGCCGACGGCGCTGCTCGTCGCCCGCACCCTGGTCACCGCCCGCCGGACCCGCTCCGTCGTCGAGGCCGACTACGGCACCGCCGACCGGGACCGGGACCGGCTGCGTACCGACCGGATCGCCGCGGTACGGGCCGGGGCCGGGCTCACCGACTCCGCGCCCGTCCTCGTCGGCGTCGTCGCCGGCGCCACCCTGCTCCTCGGCGCCGCGTCCGTCGCCGGGGCCTGGGCCAGCGGCAACGTCCCCGGGCGGGCCTTCGACGGCGCCCACCCCGCGATCACCTCGGCCGCCACCGCCGCCCAGGCGCTCGGCTCCTGGATGGTCGGCTTCGGCTTCCTGCTCTTCGTCACCTGGGGCCGCCGCGCCTACAAGGACCAGTCGGCCCGCCGCACCATCGGCATCCTGTGGGACGTCGGCACCTTCTGGCCGCGCGCCGCCCACCCCTTCGCCCCGCCCTGCTACGCCGAACGGGCCGTCCCCGACCTGACCTGGCGGATGAGCTCCTGGACCCGGCGCACCGGCGGCCGGCTCGTCATCTCCGGCCATTCCCAGGGCAGCGTCCTGGCCGCGGCGGCGGTCTGGCAACTGGCGCCCGCCACCCGCTCGCGGGTCGCCCTCCTCACGTACGGCTCCCCGCTCGAACGGCTCTACGGGCGCTGGTTCCCGGCCTACTTCGGTCCCGAGGCCCTGTCCGGCCTGCACCGCACCGTGCACTGCTGGAGCAACCTCTTCCGCGCCACCGACCCCATCGGCGGTCCGATGCGGGTCCCCGCCGAGGACGGCCGGCCGCCCGTCGACCGGCCCGCGCTGCTCGACCCCGTCGTCTACGGGCGCACCCGCGAACACCCGCTGCCCGAACCGATCCTGGGCCACTCCGACTACCAGGCCGACCCGGCCTTCGCCGCCGCGCGTGCCGCCCTGCTCGACCGGCTGCCGCCCGCGCTGCCCCGGCAGCGCGACAACGACGCGTCCCCTCAAGGGAGTTCGGGCAAGTCCTCCTGAAAGAGGAGGGTCAGGTCGTCCGTGCTCGGATCCGCGAGCGCGGCGACCCGGCCCGCGTGCCGCTCCACCATCGACTCGAACGTCTGGCGCGCCGTACGGCCGTTGCCGAAGGTGGGGCCCTTCGGCAGCTCGGCGAAGTACTTGACCAGCGCCTCGTTCGTGCCCGGCGCCAGCCGGTACTCGTGCTCCTCCGCCTGCTGCTCCACGATCCGCAGCAGCTCCTCCGGAAGGTAGTCCGAGAAGGTGATGGTCCGTGAGAAACGCGATGCCACGCCGGGGTTGACGGTCAGGAACCGCTCCATCTCCGCCGTGTACCCGGCCACGATCACCACGACCGCGTCCCGGTGGTCCTCCATCAGCTTCACCAGGGTGTCGATCGCCTCCCGGCCGAAGTCCCGTCCCGAGTCGTCCGGCGACAGCGCGTACGCCTCGTCCACGAACAGCACCCCGCCGCGCGCCCGGTCGAACGCCTCCTGGGTACGGATCGCGGTCGAGCCGATGTGCTCGCCGACCAGGTCGACCCGGGACACCTCCACCAGATGGCCGCGCTCCAGGACCCCGAGCGAGGCGAGCACCTCGCCGTAGAGCCGGGCCACCGTCGTCTTGCCCGTGCCGGGACTGCCGGTGAAGACGAGATGGCGGCGCGCGGAGACCGCCTTCAGGCCCGCCTCCTGGCGCCGCCGGCCCACCTCGATGATGTTGGTGAGCATCCGCACCTCGTGCTTGACGCTCTCCAGGCCCACCAGCGCGTCCAGTTCGGCGAGCACGTCCTGCGACGGACGGGCGGGCCCGGCGGACTCCTCTGCGGGCGCCGCCGCGGGCGTGCTGACCGGGGGGGCCGGTGCGGCCGGACGGGGGGAGGGGACGGTGCCGAGCAGGCCGCCGGTCCGGGTGGCCGTCAGGACGGTGCCCGGCTCGGCCGCCGCGGGCGTGCGCACCTGGCTCTCGTCGCTGGTGCAGTCCTCGGAGACCGGCCCCACCTCCGGGAACTCGTAACCGCCGCGCGCGCACCGCTCCGTACGGCACTTGCGCAGCGTCGTACGGCAGCCGTCCATGATGTGGAAGCCGTAGCCGCCGCTGCCCGTCACCCGGCAGCCGTGGAAGGTGCCCCGGCCCTCCGCCGACACGTAGAAGCCGGCCTCGGCGGGCGAGCTGACCGTGACCCGCTCGATCGTCGGGTCGGCGCCCTTGGTGACGATGACGCCGGTCTGCACCCCGTCGATGGTGCAGCCGCCCAGGCTGCCGCCGCTGCCGTGGTCCCGGAACCAGGCGCCGGTCGACGCCTCCCGGATCCGGCAGTCGTCGAGCTGTGCCGTCGCGCCGTCGCTCACCGACACGGCCGTGTTGCGCACCTGCGACAGATCGCTGTCGACGACGTCCGCGCGCGAGCCGCGGTCGAGGACGAACAGCGCGTCCGGTACGTCGTGCACCCGGCAGGAGTCGAGGACGACGGTCGCGCCGTCGCTCACCCAGACCGCCGGGTAGTCGCCCGTGCTGTCGTGGATCTCGCACTGGTTGGCGTCCACCCGGGTCCCCGGGTCCCACACGGACAGACCGTTGCGGCCGAACCGCCGCACCGTCGAGCGGGTGAGCGTGAGCACCGAACGGGAGCGCAGGTCCACGGCGTTCTCGGGGATGTCGTGGATGTCGCAGTCGGAGAGGGTGAGCACCGCGTCCGTGTCGAGGGTGATGCCGTCGGCGGAGGTGCGGTGCACGCTGGAGTCGGTGAGGTGCGCGCTGGCCCGGGACGCGATCTGGAGCCCGGCGCCCTTGATCTCGTACACCTCGCAGCCGATGCCCTCCAGGCCGCTGCCCTCGCCGGTGACGGTGATCCCGGAGCCGGACGCGTGGTGCACCCGGCAGCGCTCCAGGCGGGGATGGCCGCCGCCGCGCACCGAGACCCCGGACTGCCCGGCCCGGACCACCTCGCACTCCTCGAACACCCCGCCCGCGCCGTCGAGTACGGCGAGGCCGACGCCGGCCGGATTGTCGACCGTGCAGCGGCGGACCGTCGGCCGGGCCGCGCCCCGCACCTCCACACCGGCCGCCGACCGGGTGGAGATCCGCAGATCGAGCAGTTCGGGGGTGCCGTCCTCGATGAGCAGCGCCGGGGCCGCCGCGTCCTGCCCCTCGATGTGCAGGTCCTGCACGGTGGCCGAGGCCCGTACGGTCAGTGGCACCCCGTCGGCCGGCGCGATCCGCACCGAACCCGTCGAGCCGTCGCCGCCGCGCAGCACGATGGCCCGCTGGACGACGATGTTCTCCCGGTACGTGCCGGGGGACATCGTGAGGACGTCGCCGTCGCCCGCGGCCTCCAGGGCGGCGGCGAGGGTGGAGTACTCGCCCGTGCGGCGCCGCCACCGCGACGTACCGGTGTGCGTCACCTGGACCGTGCCCTGTGCCATGGGTGTGCCTTGCCCCCACCTCGTGCGTCGTCGCTGGACCGGACCGTGGAACCCGTGTCCGCGCGGGTGCGTCCCGCATCCGAGAGCTCGGATCCGGGACCGGGGACGAGGGAGGCATGATCCGGGAAGCCGGAACCGGTGACCCGGTTCCGACGACCCACCGTAGCGCGCGTGGCGCCGCGGGGTTGACCGGTCGGCCCCCTGTCCCACCAAGGAGTCAGCTGCCGGTGCCCGTCCGGCCCCAGTCCGGACCGGCCTGGGCCCAGGCGTGGTCGAGGCGCGCGTACCGCCGTCGCGTCAGGCGGTGGAGGGTCAGCCGGCGGGCCGCCTCCACCAGGAACGCGGCGAACACCGACACCGTGAAGCCGGTGATCACCGCGTGCGCCCGGGCGGCCGAATCGGTCATCGGGGGCGTCACGACCCGGCCCGACCGGTCGGTCCACAACGGGAAGGTGACGCCGGGGCGGGCCTGCTGACGGCCGGTGGTCAGAGTGCCGGCACGCGGGGTGCCGTCGGGCGCCGTCCAGACGGCCACCACGGAGGGTCTCAGCCGCCGTCCCTCGGCCGGATCCGCCGCCGACCGCTCGGTCTTCCGGTCGGCGGCCTGGTCCGCGGCCTTGTCGGTGGCCGGGGTCTCGGCCGGGGCGCCGGCTCCGTCCGCGGTCCGGTCGTCGGTCGGGCCGTCGGTTCGGCCCTCGGTCCGCTCGTCGGCCCGGTCGGCGGTCCGCAGCACCCGGGCGACGGTCGGGAAGCGCTCCCGTGCCTGGGCCCGAGCCTCACGCCGGAGCGAGGCGTCGGCGGACGCCCCCGCCGCCCAGCCGGCCAGAGGTACGGCCAGGAACAGCAGAACGGCGGCCGTCAGCGCCACCCATGCCTCGATCAGGTCCGTGGTCCTGCGCAGGGGATTGTGCCGCCAGCGCCAGAGCCCGGTGGCAGCGCGCACGCTCCGTACCCCCTCGTCTCGTCGACGGCCCATCGGCGGTTCACGGTCTTCCAACGAGTGTGACCCGGCGGTGGGTTCCGCGCTCGCCGGAGACGTTCTCGTGAGGGGGCGTGGCGGGGGCGTGGTGGGGGCGGATGGGGTCAGTCGAGGATCTCGACCGGGTCGCCGACCCGGATGATCCCCCGGTGCTCGGGCACCAGGTTCTGCCCGAAGATCAGCCGGCTGCCGTCCTTGCGGTGCCGGGCCAGGGTGCGCAGCGGCTCCTTGCCGCGTTCGCCGGTGCTCTGGTCGGTGGTGGTCACGACACAGCGGCCGGAGGATTTGGCCACCCGGAAGACGACGTCGCCGATGGCGAGGCGCCGCCAGCCGTCCTCGGCCCAGGGCGTGGTGCCGTCGACGACGACGTTCGGCCGGAAGCGGTTCATCGGCAGCGGGCCCTCGTCGGCGTGATCGCCTTGGGCGATCAGGGAGTTGAGGGCGTCGAGGGACGCGGTGGTGGTGGCGAGCAGCGGATAGCCGTCGGCGAGGCTGACCGTCTCGCCCGGCAGCGCGTACTCCGGGTCGATGGGGCGGCGGCGGGCCGGGTCGTCCAGATGGACCAGGCGCACAGCGCTGTCCAGGTAGGCGCTGAACCAGGCGTCGGCCTCGGAGATCGCGGGGACCATACGGACCACGGTGCCGAAGATCTCCATGGGGAGGGTGCCGTCGCCCTCCCCGTCCGCTCCGGCGGGGGCCGGGGCCTCCACTGTCAGCGGCTCGCGCCCGGGCGCGGACAGGGTGACCCCGCCGTCCGGGCGCGGCGCCGCCGATGCCAGCGCCAGCCGTGCGTGCCGGCGCTGGGTCACGACCTTGCCCGCGTCGTCCACGAGAGCCCAGCGGCGGTCACCGGCCAGTCCCCACGGCTGGACCTCCGCCTCGGCGGGGGCGAACCCGCGCAGTGCCTTGACCGGGTGGACATGGACGGAGCGCAACACAGGAATCGGCATGTCCGCATCCTGCCAGCCGCCCCGCCGGGCGGTGAAGCTCGGCTTCTCGCCTCGCCCCCGGCGGTCGGTGCCTCCGGCCGTCAGTACTCCCGGCGGTCAGTACCCTCGCCCGTCGTACCCCCGGTTGTCGTATCCGCGGCCGTCGTATCCCTGGCCGTCGTATCCGCGGCCCTGGTGGGGCTGCTGGTACGGGTCCTCGTACGGCGCGGGCGCGGGGGCCGGGGCCGGACGGGGTGCCGCGGGGCGCATCGCCTCGTATCCGCCCGCCATCGGACGCGGCGGCTGCGGCGCCTGCGGGGCCGGGTAGCCGCGCGGCACGGCGGGCTGCTGCGGGATGTACGGGGTCGGCGTGTTCGGCAGCGGCACGGGCGACATCTGCGCGGCCGGCGTCAGATGCGCCGCGGGCGACATCGGCGCCGCCGACGGGAGCTGCGGAAGCTGGGGGCGCTGCGGCTGCGCGGCGGGGTGCGGATAGCCGTAGCCGCCACCGGTGTTGCCGCCGTACGGAGGCGCCGGCGCGGGCGCCGGGTGGGGCGCCGGCTGCGGGGAGGGCGCGGCCGGGAGCGCGGGCAGCGCCGAGGGGAGCGCGGGCGGGTAGCTGCTGCTTCCTGGGAAGCCGCTGCCCGTGTCGTAGGGGGAGTTCACCCGGATCGGGGCGATCTGGGGCGTGCCCCGCTCTGCGACGAGGGAGTCGTAGATCGGGGTCTCGGTGAACGACGGCGCGGTGTGGTAACCGCCTCCGTAGGCGGAGCGCGGGGAGGTCATGGCCATAAGTTAAGCCCACGATGTGCCGATTGGGGAGCCCGGCCCATGGGCTTGTTCGCCGGTTTGGCCACGACCGCCACCCGGCAATGTGAGCGAATCCGGCAAAACAGGTCGCGGTCCAGGTCACTGATCTTGGAAAAGCCGAGTTCGGAAGGGGTTACCCGCCGGTCGCGGAACCTCCCGGAAGACCCCTTCCTGCCCCGTATAAAAGAATCTTGACGCGGTGTCGCACATGACGGAGGGAAGATGTTCGTGCTCGGAGAGTGAAGAGCGTGGAAATTCTCCGTCGGTTCCGGCCGGATGGAGAAACATGAAGTCGCCTTAATTGGCCCCGTGTTCGTTTCGGCGCCGGATTTTCTTGGTTTCGCGACGGGTCACCGGTCCGGCGCCGCCTCGGGGCGGGCGTACGTCCGGCCCTTCCACGCCGCGCCCTGTCCCCGGTAGTGCCGGACGGCCGAATCCACCGTCATCAGCAGGTAGAGCAGGGCGGTGTAGGGCAGCAGCGGCGCGAGCCAGGGCGGCTGCCGGTAGTAGCGCAGCATCGGCAGGTATGTGCCGGTCATCACCGCCCAGGCGGCCCCGCCCGCCCACGCCGCCGGCCCGTCGCCGGTGAGCAGCCCGGCCGCCAGGGTCACGGGCGGCGCCAGATAGACGAGCGCGAGGCCCGCGACCGTCCCCAGGAGCGCCGGCGGGTTGTGCCGCAGCTGGGCGTACGCGCTGCGCGCCACCATCCGCCACAGATCGGCCAGGTCCGGATACGGCCGGATACTGTCCACCCGGTCCGCGAGCCCCAGCCACACGCGACCGCCGGCCCGCCGGACGGCCTTGGCCAGGGACACGTCGTCGATCACGGCCTGCCGGATCACCTCCGGTACCCCCGCGCGCTCGGCGGTGTCCGCGCGCAGCAGCACACAGCCGCCCGCGGCGGCCGTCGCCAGCGGCCGGCGGCGGTTGATCCACCGGAACGGATAGAGCTGGCAGAAGAAATAGACGAACGCCGGCACGATCAGCCGCTCCCAGCCGCTCGCCACCCGCAGCCGGGCCATCTGTGACACCAGGTCGAGCCGGTGGCCGGTCGCGGCCGCCACGAGCAGGCGCAGGCTGTCCGGCTCGTGGGCGATGTCCGCGTCCGTCAGGAGCAGGAACTCCGGCTCACGCGCGCGTGCCAGCGCGATCCCGTGCCGCAGCGCCCACAGCTTGCCCGTCCAGCCCGGTTCCGGCTCACCCGGCCGGACCACCGCCAGCGGCAGCCCCGTCCGGCCGCGCGCCAGTTCCTCGGCCAGCCGCCCGGTGCCGTCGGTGCTCCCGTCGTCCACCAGGATCACCTCCGCGGGCCCCGGATAGTCCTGCGCCAGCAGCGACGGCAGGCTCAGCGGCAGTACCTCCGCCTCGTCCCGCGCCGGGACCACCACCACGACCCGCGGCCACGGGTCGCCGGGGGACTCGGCGGGAGTTTCGGGCGCCTGGGAGGGGGCCGGGAGGCGCTGGTCCGTACGCCAGAAGAAACCCTGGCCCAGGAGCAGCCACACCCAGGTGGCGAGGGAACCGGTCGCGATCCACGAAAGCGGGCTCATTCGCCGCAGTCTGCCCCAGATCGACGGGTGAAGAAGGGGGGTCGGCTAGGGTGACAGGGTGAAGATCGCACTGATGGACTCCGGAATCGGCCTGCTCCCGGCTGCGGCGGCGGTCCGTCGCCTGAGGCCCGACGCGGACCTCGTGATCTCTTCCGACCCCGACGGCATGCCCTGGGGCCCGCGCACTCCCGAGGACCTCACCGAGCGCGCGCTCGCCGTCGCCCGGGCCGCCGCCGCACACGCCCCCGACGCCCTGATCGTCGGCTGCAACACGGCCACCGTCCACGCCCTGCCGGCCCTCCGCGCCGCTCTGGAGCCGGGCATTCCGGTGATCGGCACCGTGCCCGCCGTCAAGCCCGCGGCCGTCGGCGGCGGCAAGGTCGCCATCTGGGCCACCCCCGCCACCACCGGCAGCGCCTACCAGCGCGGACTGATCCGCGACTTCGCCGGCGCCGCCGAGGTCACCGAGGTGCCGTGCCCCGGTCTCGCCGACGCCGTCGAGCACGGCGACGAGGACGCCGTCCGCGCGGCCGTCGCCGCCGCGGCCGCCCTCACGCCCCCCGACGTCCGCGCCGTCGTCCTCGGCTGCACCCACTACGAACTGGTCGCCGAACCCATCCGGGCGGCCCTCCGCCGAACCGGCCGCCCGCCCGTCGTGCTGCGCGGCTCCGCCGGCGCCGTCGCCGCCCAGGCGCTGCGCCGGATCGGGGCCCAGGCCACCCCCGAGGCCGCGCCCACGGGCACGCTGACCGTGCTGCTCAGCGGCCGGACCGGCGAGCTGACGCGTGCCGCGCTCGGTTACGCCGAGGGCCGCGGCCTCGCGGCCGGGGCGCCGCTCGCACACGGAGTGTGACCGTACGCGTGCGCTGAGGAGCCGTATCGCGGGAACGTGCGTAGGCTGGCGATATGAGGCAGCACGCGCCGCGCCCCGGCCCCGAGGGTCCCGCGCCGCCGGTCTGGACCGGTCGCGCGACCAACCGGATGCAGTGGCTGCCCGCCGTCGGCGGAGCGGCCTGCCTGGCCCTCGGCATCCGACTGGCCGTCGTCTCCTCCTGGGCCTCCGGCATCGCGCCGCTCCTCATGGCCGTCATCGGCTGTGTCGCCGTCGGGCTCCTGGTGCTCTTCGGCACCCTCGCCTTCGTCCAGGTCGCCGTCCGGGTCGACGACCACGCCATGGAGGTCCGCTGCGGCCACATCGGCGTCCCGCGCCGCCGCATCCCCCTCTCCCACGTCGTCGGCGCCGAGTTCGATCCCGCCGTGACCCCGCGTCAGTGGGGCGGCTGGGGCTACCGCTGGCGCCCCGAGAAGGGCACGGCCGTCATCGTCCGCCGCGGCGAGGGCCTGGTGCTGCGGCTCGGCGACGGCCGAATCTTCACCGTCACCGTCGACGACGCCGAATCCGGCGTCCACGCCATCCGCGGCCTTCTGCGGCGCGCCGCGCCGCCCGCCCCGACGGGCCCGGCGAGCGTCTGAACCCGCCATCCCGCCCCCGGCCGTGCTCTCTTCCTCATCCGGCCGATACGCCGGGCGCCGTAGACTCCGGCGGGTGAGCACCACGATCGCCCCGGCCGACGTGCCCGAGTCCCCCGCCCCGACCGCCACCCCCACAGGGGGCCGCGGCCTGCCGAGGCGGCTCGTCCGCCCCGCCGCGGCCGTCCTGTCCGGGGTGCTGCTCTTCCTCAGCTTCCCGCCCCGGCCCCTGTGGTGGCTGGCCGTCCCCGCGTTCGCCCTGCTGGGCTGGACCCTCCGGGGCCGGCGGCTCCGGGCGGGCTTCGGACTCGGCTACCTGGCCGGGCTCGGCTTCCTCATGCCGCTGCTCATCTGGACCGACGCGGTGGTCGGCTGGCTGCCGTGGGTGGCGCTGACCGGTGTCGAGGCTCTGTTCATGGGCGCGGCCGGACTCGGCATCGCCGCCGTCTCGCGGCTGCCCGGATGGCCGGTGTTCGCCGCCGGCCTGTGGATCGCCGGCGAGGCCGCACGCGCGCGCGTGCCCTTCGGCGGCTTCCCCTGGGGCAAGATCGCCTTCGGGCAGGCGGACGGGATCTTCCTGCCGCTCGCGGCAGTCGGCGGCACCCCGGTGCTCGGCTTCGCCGTCGCCCTGTGCGGCTTCGGCCTGTACGAGCTGGTGTGCCAGGTCCTGGCCCGGCGCGCCGCCGCCCGCTCCGAGGACGCCGCCCCGGCCCCCGCTCCCGCCCGCGGGCCGCTGCTCGCCGCCGCGCTCGCCGTCCTCGTCCCCGTCACCGGCGCCCTCGCCGCCCGGCCCCTGGTGTCCGACGCCGCCGAGGACGGCACCGCCACCGTCGCCGCCATCCAGGGCAACGTGCCCCGCCTCGGCCTCGACTTCAACGCCCAGCGCCGCCAGGTCCTCGACAACCACGTCAAGCGCACCGAGGAACTGGCCGACGCCGTGAAGGCCGGCCGCGAGCCGCAGCCCGACTTCGTGCTGTGGCCGGAGAACTCCTCCGACATCGACCCGTACGCCAACGCCGACGCGTACCAGGCGATCAGCGACGCCGTACGCGAGGTGAACGCGCCCACCGTCGTCGGCGCCGTCATCAGCCCGCCCACCGGCAAGCTGCGCAACACCCTCATCCAGTGGGAGCCGAACCGCGGCCCGGTCGCCGAGTACGACAAGCGGCATGTGCAGCCCTTCGGCGAGTACATCCCGATGCGGCCCTTCGTCCGCCTCTTCAACAAGGACGTCGACCGGGTCAGCCGCGACTTCGGCCCCGGCGACAAGGTCGGCGTCTTCGACCTCGCCGGCACCAAGGTCGGCCTCGCCACCTGCTACGAGGCGGCCTTCGACTGGGCGGTACGGGACACCGTCACGCACGGCGCGCAGCTGATCACCGTCCCCAGCAACAACGCCACCTTCGGCCGCAGCGAGATGACCTACCAGCAGCTCGCCATGTCCCGGGTCCGGGCCGTCGAGCACAGCCGCAGCGTGGTCGTGCCGGTCACCAGCGGCGTCAGCGCGATCATCCGGCCCGACGGGGAGATCGTCGCCCGGTCCGAGCTCTTCACCCCGGACGTGCTCGTCGAGAAGGTGCCGCTGCGGTCCTCGCAGACCCCGGCGACCCGCCTCGGCACCCTGCCGGAGGCACTGCTCGTCGCCCTCGCGGCGGCCGGGCTCGGCTGGTCGGCGGTCCGGGCGGTACGGGCCCGGCGGAGCCGCACCGCCTGAGGCGGTCCCGTCGGGTGCCGGGCCGGGGCCCGGGCCGGGCGCGCGCGGACGTGATCTAGGGTCGGGGCATGGGCACCCCTGACTTCATCCGCGACATCCGGGCCTCCGCCGGCCACCAGCTGCTGTTCCTGCCGGGCGTCTCCGCCGTCGTCTTCGACGGCCAGGGACGCGTCCTCCTCGGCCGCCGCGCGGACAACGGGATGTGGGCGGTGGTCGGCGGCATCGTCGAGCCCGGCGAGCAGCCCGCCGCCTGCGCCGTACGCGAGGTGTACGAGGAGACCGGCGTGCACTGCGAGGTCGAGCGCATCGTCCTCGTCCAGACGCTCCGCAAGCCCGTCGTCTACCCCAACGGCGACCAGTGCCAGTTCATGGACGTCTCCTTCCGCTGCCGGGCCACCGGCGGCGAGGCCCGGGTCAACGACGACGAGTCGACCGAGGTCGGCTGGTTCGCCCTGGACGCGCTCCCCGAGATGAAGCGCTTCTCGAACTTCCGGATCGAGCGGGCCCTCGCCGACGAACCCACATGGTTCGACAACACGACCCAGGGCTGAACTGTGTGTCCGGCACACATCGGTCGGGGGTGGGCCGCTTCATAGGGTGCGGGGCATGAGCGCCCCCATCAGCACAGGACCCGCACCGGACCCGGCCCCCGCGCCCCGGCCCGCCCCCGGGTCCGTCCCTCTCGACCTCTCCGGGCGCACCGCGCTCGTCACGGGCGCGGCCGGCGGCATCGGCCGCGCCTGCGCGCTGCGGCTGGCCGCCGCGGGGGCCCTCGTCAGAGCCGTCGACCGGGCCGCCGGCGGACTCGACGAGCTGACCGAGGCGGCCCGGGGCCTGCCCGGCCGCGTCGAACCCCGGCTGCTCGACCTCACCGACCTCGACGCCGCCGAAGCGGCCGCCGCCGGCACCGACATCCTCGTCAACAACGCCGGACTCCAGCTCGTCCGCCCCCTCGAAGAGTTCCCTCCGGACGTCTTCCACACCGTTCTCACCGTGATGCTGGAGGCCCCGTTCCGGCTCATCCGCGGCGCGCTGCCCGGGATGTACGCGCACGGGTGGGGCCGCATCGTCAACATCTCCTCCGTCCACGGGCTGCGCGCCTCGCCGTTCAAGTCCGCCTATGTGGCCGCCAAACACGGTCTGGAGGGCCTGTCGAAGACCGCGGCCCTCGAAGGCGCCCCGCACGGGGTCACCTCCAACTGCGTCAACCCCGGATATGTGCGCACGCCCCTCGTCGAACGGCAGATCGCCGACCAGGCCGCCGCGCACGGCATTCCCGCCGAGCGGGTCCTGACCGAGGTCCTGCTGAAGGACTCGGCGCTCAAGCGGCTGATCGAACCCGAGGAGGTGGCCGACGCCGTGCTCTATCTGTGCGGCCCCCAGGCCTCGTTCGTCACCGGTACCTCCCTCGTCCTCGACGGCGGCTGGACCGCGCACTGACGACCGCTCCGCGGGGCCGAACGCGGTTGAACGCGGCCGAACGCGGGCCGAAGCCGTCGCGCCGCGGCCCGCGTTCGGCCGTCGAGAGTCATCCACAGGGCTGGTGCGATCCCCCGGAGGACAGGTATCCCTGTGACCATGACCCACGAACAGGCCTCCTACCTGGAGCTCCTCACCCGCGGCGCCGCCACCGAGGCGTACGACCGCCCCGCGCTGCTCGCCCGTGCGAGCGGCGCGGGACCCGAGGAACTGGCCGAGCTGGAACAGGCCAAGCAGCTCGCGCTGCGGGTCCGCGCCGAACTGGAGGGCCGGCGCCGGCGCGAGGCCGAACTGTCCGCGCTCTTCGAGACCGCCAACGACCTCGCGGGCCTGCGCGACCTCGACGACGTGCTGCGCGCCATCGTGCAGCGCGCCCGCTCCCTGCTCGGCACCGAGGTCGCCTACCTCAGCCTCAACGACCCGCCCCGCGGCGACACCTACATGCGCGTCACCGAGGGCTCCGTCTCCGCCCGGTTCCAGCAGCTGCGCCTCGGCATGGGCGAGGGCCTCGGCGGACTCGTCGCCCAGACCGCCCGCCCCTACGTCACCGACGACTACTTCCAGGACGGCCGCTTCCAGCACACCCGCACCATCGACACCGCCGTCGGCGACGAGGGCCTGGTCGCCATCCTCGGCGTACCGCTCACCCTCGGCAGCCAGGTCATCGGCGTGCTCTTCGCCGCCGACCGGCGCGCCCGCGTCTTCGAACGGGGCCAGGTCGCCCTGCTCGGCTCCTTCGCCGCCCACGCCGCCATCGCCATCGACACCGCCAACTTGCTCGCCGAGACCCGCTCCGCCCTCGCCGAGCTGGAACGCGCCAACGACATCATCCGCGAGCACAGCGGCGTCATCGAGCGCGCCTCCGAGGTCCACGACCGGCTCACCGAACTCGTCCTGCGCGGCGGCGGAGTCGCCGACGTGGCCGCGGCCGTCTCCGAAGTCCTCGGCGGAGACGTCGAGTTCACCGAGGAGCGGGTCGAGCCGGCCAGGATCTCCGCCGGCCACGCCACCCGAGACGGCGACGACTGGGTCGCCGCCGTCTCCGCCGGCGGCGAGACCTTCGGCGCCCTCGTCCTGCGCGAACGGCCCGACCTCGACCCCGTCGACCTGCGCACCCTGGAGCGCGCCGCGCTCGTCACCTCCCTGCTGCTGCTCGCCCGCCGCACCGCCGGAGAAGCCGAACAACGGGTCCGCGGCGAACTTCTCGACGACCTCCTCGACGCCCCCGACCGCGACCCGCGGCTGCTGCGCGAGCGCGCGGCCCGGCTGCGTACCGACACCGACGCCCCGCATGTCGTGCTCGCCGCCCGGGTCGACCGGGAGAGCGCGGGAAGCGCACCCGACCCGGCCGACCGGGAGAGCGCCGACCGCCGGCGGCTGCGCTCGGCCGCCTCCCACCTGGCCGCCACCCGCCAGGGCCTCGCCTCCGCCCGCGACGGCGGCACGGTCCTGCTGCTGCCGCTCGGCCCCGGCGAGAGTGCCGCCGACCTCGCCCGGCAGACCGCGAGACACCTCGGCGGAGCCCTGCGGGACCCCGTCACCGTCGGAGCCTCCGCGCCCGTCACCGCACCCCTCGCCCACCCCGAGCGGGTCGCCCCCGCCTACGCCGAGGCCCGCCGCTGTCTCGACGCGCTGCGCCTGCTGCGCCGCCCCGGAGAGGGAGCCGCCGCCGAGGACCTGGGCTTCCTCGGCCTGCTCCTCGCCGACACCCGGGACATCGAGGGCTTCGTCGACCGCACCATCGGCCAGGTCGTCGCCTACGACCGGCGGCGCGGCACCGACCTCGTCCGCACCATGGACGCCTACTTCGCGAGCGGGATGAGTCCGGCCCGTACGAAGGACGACCTGCACGTCCATGTGAACACCGTGGCCCAGCGGGTCGAGCGGATCGGCCGGCTCCTCGGCACCGACTGGCAGTCCCCGGCCCGCGCCCTGGAGATACAGCTGGCCCTCCGGCTGCACGCCCTCTCGTCCGCCGTCATACGCTGACCCGCATTCCCGGCGCCCGGACGCCCGTCCGCCCGATCCCACGTCCGCCCGATCCCACGTCCGCCCGCTCCCACGCCCGTACGCACCGCCCCTGGAGACCGCCCGATGACCCCGCCTCCTCCCGCGCCGGACGCGCTGCCGCTCGCCGGGATCACCGTCGTCAGCCTCGAACAGGCCGTGGCCGCCCCCTTCGCCACCCGCCAGCTCGCCGATCTCGGCGCCCGCGTGATCAAGGTCGAGCGCCCGGGCGGCGGCGACTTCGCCCGCCGCTACGACACCACCGTGCACGGCGAGTCCAGCTATTTCGTGTGGTGAACCGCTCCAAGGAGTCGATCACCCTCGACCTGAAGACCGCTGCCGGGCGCGCGGTCCTGGAACAACTCCTCGGCCGTGCCGACGTGTTCGTGCAGAACCTGGCCCCCGGCGCCGCCGCCCGTCTCGGCTGCGGACCGGAGGAGCTGGCCGAGCGGTTTCCCCGGCTGATCACCGCCGGGCTCTCCGGCTACGGCACCAGCGGGCCGTGGGCCGACCGCAAGGCGTACGACCTGCTCGTCCAGTGCCAGACCGGCCTGGTCTCGCTCACCGGCAACGAGCACGGCACCGCACGCGCCGGGGTGTCGGTCGCCGACATCGCCGCCGGCATGTACCTCTACAGCGGCATCCTCACCGCCCTGTTCACCCGCGCCACCACCGGCGTCGCCCGCGCCATCGAGGTCTCCCTCTTCGAGGCGCTCGCCGAATGGATGCACCAGCCCGCCTACTACACCCGCTACGGCGGCACGCAGCCCCCGCGGATCGGCACCCGGCACGCGACCATCGCCCCCTACGGGGCGTTCACCGCCGCCGACGGCAAGGAAGTGCTGTTCTCCATCCAGAACGAGCGCGAGTGGGGCGCCCTGTGCGAGCGGTTCCTGCGGTGCCCGGAGCTGGCCACCGACCCCCGGTTCGCCACCGGCGCCGACCGCGTCGCCCACCGTGACGCGCTCGACGCCCTGGTCGCCGAGCGGTTCGCCCGCCTCGACAGCGCCACGGCCGGCCGGCTGCTCGACGAGGCCGGCATCGCCAACGCCGGGGTCAACGACATGGACGGATTCCTGGCCCATCCGGTCCTCGACGCCCGCGACCGCTGGCGTGACGTCCCCCTGCCCGGCGGCGCCCTGGTCCCCGCGCTCCTGCCGCCCGCCGACCTCGCGGGTCTCACCCCGCGGATGGACGCCGTCCCTGCGGCCGGCGAACACACCGACGGCATCCTGGCCGAACTGGGCCACGGCCCCGACGCCATCGACGCGCTGCGCGCCGACGGCGTCGTCTGACCGGGGTCGGGGGCAGGGGGCCAGGGGCCGGGGCGCGGGGCTGGGGCCGGGGCTGGGGCTGGGGCGCACCGGCGGACGCCGGACCGTCAGTCGCGGCGGTGCCGTTCCGCCAGGGCGTGGAAGACCTTCTTCGGCTCCCAATGGGTCTCGTCGTGGACCCGCACCACCCCGTAGGAGCCGAGATCCGCCTCCCCGGGCCTGCCGTACCCGGCGAAGGTGAACCAGAGCGCGGTGTCGACGCCTTCCTCCTCGAAGACGTCGAGCAGCTCGTTCAGATAGCGGACCTGCTCGTCCTCGTCCCGGACGGCGCCGTCCGGCACCTGATAGGCGGCGCCGCCGCGCTCGGCCGCGCCCTGGTAGGCGCAGGTGCCGTACTCGGTCACCGCGACGGGCTTGCCGTGCGCGAAGTGCGCCCGGATCCCGGACCGGAACGAGTCGGCGTTGCAGGCGGCGCGGTACGCGTCGACGCCGACGAGGTCGAACGGCGTCCAGTCGACGAACTCCCAGGGAGCCGCGGCGTAGGTGATCCGCCCGCCGAAGTGGGCGCGCACCGTGGTGGCGACCCGTGCGAGGAAGGTGTTGAGACGTTCCTGCACCGGCCCGAGGCCGTTCCACCACTCCAGGTCGGCCCCGGCCATCGTCGCCAGCCGTTCGCCGTAGCTGTCGCCCGGGAGGAAGCCGCCGCAGAACGCGCTCATCTCGCAGCCCGCGACGAACACCACCTCGGCCCCCCTCCGGCGCACCGTCTCGGCCCGGCGCGCGCACTCGGCGAAGAACGGCAGCAGATCGTCGGCGGGAACGTCGACGGGGAACGGCGCGAACCACACTTCGAGACCGGCCTCCGCCGCGCAGCGGGCGGCGATGCTCAGCCGTTCCGGCTCGCGGCCGGAGACACGGACCGCCTCGCAGTGCAGTTCGCCCGCGATCACCTCCATGTCCCGCCGCACCGTCGCGGGGGTGAAGGCCGGGCGGGAGAGGTCCCGCCCCGGCAGGAAACCGGTGTCGTAGTTGATGCCCCGTGCGCGCATGCCACTGCCCTCCGGATGTGGACGCCGTGCTCCGGCCCGCAGTCTTGTCGACCAGCCGGGCACAGTCCAGGAATTCAGGTCGGGGAGGGTGCGCCCTCGGCCACTTCGCCCTCGGTCACGTCACACCTGGGCCGCTCCACCGCTCGTCACTTCGGCGCCTCGTCGTCCGGCGGCCCGTCGTCGACCGGCCCGTTGTCGACCGGTTCGTTGTCGGGAGGCGGGTGTCCGGACGGCGTCTCGTCGCGCGCCGGCCCTCCGTCCTCCTCCTCCGGCCCCTTGCCGCCGCCCTCCGCCGGGGCCCGCTCGGTGGCCCCGTCCGCGCGCAGCGCCGTATGGACCGACCACACCACCGACACCAGCGGCACGGCCACCACCGCCCCCACCACGCCCGCCGCGATCGCCCCCGCCACCACCGAGATCGCCACCACCAGCGGATGCAGCCGGACCGCCCAGCTCATCACCAGCGGGTGCAGCAGATGCCCCTCGATCTGCCCGATCACCACGATCAGCGCGATCACGACCGCCGCCACCAGCGGCCCGCGCGCGGCCAGCGCGACGACGGAGGCGATCGCCAGCGCGATCGGCGAGCCGATGAGCGGGACGAAGGCGGCCACGAACTCGAGCAGTGCCAGCGGTACCGCGAGCGGCACCCGCAGCAGCCACAGCGCGATCCCGACCAGCAGCGCGTTCGTCGCCGCCACCAGCACGATCCCGTGCGTGTACCCGGTGAACGTCCGCCAGGCCGCCCGCCCCCCGACCTCCACCCGTCCCCGTACGGACTCCGGCAACTGCTCTCGGAACCACACCCAGTGACGGTCCCCCGAATGGATGAAGAACACCGAGCAGAACACCGCGAGCGCGAGGGTCGTGAGCACCAGGATCAACTGCCCCGCCCCGCTCAGCGCCCGGCTCACCAGCGCCGAGCGGTGACGGGTCAGGAAGTCCCCGAGCTGGGATTCCAGATCCGCCAGCGCCCGCGGATTCAGCCGGAACGGCGGCCGTTGCAGCCAGTCCTCGATCCGTGCGACACCCGTCCGCAACTCCCGTACCAGCGTGGCACTCTCGCCCGCCACCGCCTCGCCGACCAGCGCGAGCACACCCAGGACCAGCGCGATGCTGGCGACGAGCGTGAGCGCCACCGCGAGCGGCCGCGGCATCACCCGGGCGGCGAGATCGGCGACCGGCCGCAGCAGCGCGGTGATCACCAGGCCCAGGAAGACCGCCACCCCGATCTCGTGGAAGCGCCCGAGCACGACGAACAGTCCGTACACGAGCCCGCCCACGACCAGCACCCGCCACGCGTACGCGGCTGCCGTACGCAGGAGCGGGGCGACCGCCGGGGGAGTGGACCGCATGGCCAACGAGGTACCACCCCGGCCCGCCCGCGCCACACCGCCACCGCGACATTCGCCCGACCGGGGCGCGGAGACGCGGCGGTCGTACGGATGGCGTCGTTCAGCCGGCCGGTGGCGCCGGCGGTCAGCTCGCCAGGTCGGCCGGATCCGTGTGGGCGCCGCAGAGCACCACGCCGGCCGCGTGCACCGCGGCGGCCGAGGCCCGGCGGGCGCCCAGCGAGAGGGTGCCCGCCCCGGCGGCGATGAGCCGATGGTCGTACGCGTGCGAGGCCGGCGCACGCCTCCTGGCCGCGTACTCCTCGCAGGCCGCCGGCGCCGCCGCGTCCTTTGACCCGCCGAGCCGGACGTCCGTCCCGTACCCGCGCAGCCGCTCCACCTTCACCTTCGGCGCGGTCTCCGGCAGGAAGACCGTCGCGCGCACCCCCTGCTCGCGCGCCGCCCACGCGCACGCGAGCCCCGCGTTGCCGCCGGAGGCGATCGTGGGTGGGTGGGACGAGGTGTGCGGGGGCGAGGGGTGAGGGGAGGTCAGTCCGCGGGCCGGGGGGCCACCACGCGCAGCGCCTGGTGCAGGGCCGCGCGCTCGCGTTCGTCCAGACACTCCACGAAGCGCAGCAGCGCGGCCGGGCGGTCCTCGCTCGCGGCCAGGCCGTCCTCCATGAGGGCCGCCGCGTAGATCTCGCGGGTGGCCGCCGCCCGGTACACCCACACCCGGCCGTCCCGCGCCCGGGTGAGATAGCCCTTGTGGAAGAGGATCGTGGTCACGGTGGTCACGGTGGTGTACGCGACGTCCCGGTGCCGGTTGATGTCGTCGACGATCTCGCGCACCGTGGCCGGCCGGTTCCAGCGCCAGTAGCGGTCCATGATCTCCGCTTCGAGATCCCCCAGCCGACGCATGCCCCGTGTCCTCCCGCGATGTGCCGGAAATCCTTCGCTCTTCGCGGGGGTCATAGTAGACGCGCACGTCACCGCGTGGGGGCGGACCGGGAGGCCCGCCGGCCCGGCCCTCCCGTGGCGGGACCACGCCAGCGCGTGGACGCGCCGCCGTGGTCCCTGGACCCGGCCCGCGCGGGACGCCAGGATCGTCACGTGACGCGCTCCCTCGGGCACGGGGAGTCGCGTCCGGCGGCACGGACCGGGCGATGACCCGGAGGAGCCGGTACGGCGGTCGACCCCCTGGGCCGTCGTACGGTGGCGTCCGCCCGGTCCGGTTGCCGTACGCGGGAGGCCCCTCGGAGGAGGGGCCTCGGGTGCGGGTGACGACGGCTCAGCCGAGCAGCCGCAGCGCGTCCGCCGCGGCGGGCGAGAGGCCGCCCGCGCGCAGCTCCGACAGCGGCACCCAGTGGGCTGCCTCCGTCGAGCCGTCCGTCTCCGTGACCCGCGGCGTGCCGGGGCCGAGGGTGACGGCGTAGAAGAGGGCGACGAGATGCCAGTGCGTGCCGCCGCGCACGGAGGTGTACGCCCGGCTGTCGAGGAGCCGCGCCTCGGCCAGGTCGAGTCCCGTCTCCTCGCGCAGCTCGCGGGCCAGCGTCTCGACGGGCTGCTCGCCGTGGTCGACCCCGCCGCCGGGCAGATGCCACAGGCCCGGCGCGAAGACGGGGGACCGGTCCGACAGACGGGTCAGGAGCAGCCGTTCGTCGTCCACGGCTATCGCGTAGGCCGAGACGCGCGAGCGGGGCGTGGGGGTGCCGTCCATGGTTCTCCTGGGTTCGGGGGACTTGGTACGGGGTCAGGCCGCGGCGTCCCACGCCGTGCCGAGGCCGTCCAGCCAGGCGGGCGGCAGTTCGGCCGCGTCCCACTCCTCCCGCAGCGGCGCGGGCGCGGTGACGAGCCGTTCCAGGACGGCGATGCTGGTGGGGGAGTGGAGCAGAGAGTAGCGGCCGTGGATCGCGATGGCGCTGCCGGGTCCGTACTCGGCGTACATCCGCCGCACCCGTGCCCGGTGTTCCGACGCGAACGCGGTGAGCCGGCCCGCGTAGCCGGCCCTGCGGCGGGCGGTCATCGTGCCGAGGACGGCGGTGAGGACCTGCTCCGACACCTCGGGGTCGAGGTCGGAGTCGGTGGTGAAGGAGAGATAGAGCGGCAGGACGGCCACCTTCGCCCGCTCGACCTCCATACGGGTGACGGGCGACCGGGGACCGGGCGCGGCCGCCGACGGTTCGGTGCCGACGGTCTCGCGCAGGACGCGTTCGGCGAGGGCCGCCAGTCCGCCGGTGACCGCCCCGGCGCCGGCGAGCCAGCCGGAGACGTACGCCTCGTCCTTCGCCTCCGGGGTGCCGGCGGCGTCGGGGCCGCCGCGCGCGAGTCCGCCCAGCTCGTCCCGGGCCACGGCGAGCGAGCCCGCCTCGACGAGGCCGATCAGGTGCTCCGCGTCGCCGGAGTGGACCCCGGCCCGGGCGAGCAACTGGACCAGGGTCCGCTTCGCGTTGAGGACGTCGGCCGCGTCCAGCCGCTGTTCGGCTTCCTCCGTGGCCATCATGGGCTCCTCCTTCTCGCAGGGACCGCGCCCGCTGTGAGCCTACGTCGCGCGGGCCCGCCGATGTGACGGGGCACACGGCAGCGACTCTCCCGGACGCCCGTCTGCCCCCGGGTGGACTCCCGCCGGACTCCCCCTGGACACCTGTCCGGCCACCCCCTAGCGTGAGCGCGCTTCTTCCTCGTACATGTGTGTGGCTATCAGGTCTCGATCGAGACCGGCTGGGACGGATTCGACATGCACCCCTTCCGCGCGGCCGTCGAGGCCCGTGACCTCGCGGCCATCGAGGCGCTCCTCGCCGACGACGTCGTCTTCACCAGCCCCGTCGCCTTCAAGCCGTACCCGGGCAAGGCGATCACCGCGGCGATCCTGCGCGCCGTGATGCGGGTCTTCGAGGACTTCGCGTACGAGCGCGAGATCGCCGACCCCGGCGGCCGCGACCACGCCCTCGTCTTCACCGCGACCGTCGGCGGCCGCACCCTTCAGGGCTGCGACTTCCTCCACTTCGACGAGGACGGAAGGATCGACGACCTCACGGTCATGGTCCGCCCGCTCTCGGCCGCGCAGGCCCTCGCCGAGGCGATGGGCGCCCAGTTCGAGCGGATCGCGCGCGAGGCGGAGGCGGCGGCCCAGGGCTGACGGCGTCGGGGGCCGCCCCGGTCGGATCTCCGGGTCGGATCTCCGGGTCGGATCTCCCGGTCGGATCTCCCGGTCCGGCCCCCACGGCACGACCACCACCTGGACGTCGTCCTCGTAGACGATCCGTCCCGGATCCGCCGACTCGACGCGCACGCACGGCACCCCGTGCGCGGCCAGGAGCGCGAGATAGCCGGGCACCCGGTTGATCAGATGCCGGGCCGTGCCCTTGAACCAGGCGACGGCGCCCGGGTTCAGGACGGGGTCGTACACCCCGGGGTCGCCGGCCGACGGATCGGGGTACGCGGCGTCGTACCAGTCGTTGGACTCCCGCCAGAAGCGGTACTCCGCGGCGCTCAGCCGGCCGTCCCGGGCCAGCCCGTTGGCCAAGGCGAACACCCCGGGGAAGTGGCCCCGTGGACTGCGCGTCGTTGCCTGGAACCGTACGAAGCACGTCATCTCGGCAGTATCGCGGCCGCCCCGCCGTCCGGTCGACGCCGCCGGAGGGGGGTGGCGCGAACGGATCGGGCGGTCGGGCGCGGCCGACGCCCGGCCCGCCGCCGGCCCCCGCGGATGGGTCGGGAGGGGGCGAAACTGCTGGTAGATTAGTTCTTGTCGCCGCGAGGGAAACACCGAGCGAACGGCACACACCCCGTCCGGGTGGCGGAATGGCAGACGCGCTAGCTTGAGGTGCTAGTGCCCTTTATCGGGCGTGGGGGTTCAAGTCCCCCCTCGGACACCAGCCGAAAGGCCCCTGCTTCAGCAGGGGCCTTTCGCGTGTTCCCGGTGGCGGCCGGCCGGGCATGGTGACGGAGGGTTTCTCCGCCCCAACCCCCTTGACCTCAAGCGGGCTTGAACTGCCACGCTGACCGGCGTGGCGCTGCTCCCTCTCACCCGTCTTCTGCCGCCGACGTACCGGCCGCTGTTCGCCCACGCCCGGTTCCGGCGGCTGCTGCCCGCGCTGGTGGCCTCGGACGTCGGTGACGGGATGAGTGTGGTCGCCGTGGCGTGGCTGGCCGTGCTCATCGCGCCCGCCGGGCAGTCCGGACCGGTCGTCGGTGCCGCCGTGGCCGCCTACGCCCTCCCCGGTGCCGCCGGGGCGTTGCTCCTCGGCCGTCGGCTGCGCCGGCTGCCCGCCCGGCGGCTGCTGGCCCTGGACGGGTGGCTGCGCGCGGTGCTGCTCGGCGGCGTGCCCGTGGCCTGGGCCGCGGGGGTGCTGAGCCCTGTGCTGTACGTCGTCCTCCTCGCGGGTTCGTCGGTCCTGCACGCCTGGGGGAGCGCGGGGAAGTACACACTGCTCGCGCGCATCCTGCCGTCCGAGCGGCGGCTGGCGGCGAACGCGCTCGTCAGCGCCAGCGGATCGGCGTCCGTGATCGTCGGTCCCGCGCTCGCCGGATTCCTGGCGACGGGCATCGGCCCGGCCTGGATCATCGGCATCGACGCCCTGTCGTTCGCCGTACTCGCCTTCCAGGCGGGCCGGTTGGGCGATGGCGGGCACGATGCCGCGGCCAAGGAGGCGGCGGTGTCGGCGGCCCCGGTCGACACCGGCCGGTCGGCCGCCGGGTTCTCGCTGTTGCGCCGGCAGCCCGAACTCCTCGGCGTCCTCGCCCTGACGTGGTTCTTCAACCTGCTCTACGGGCCGGTGGAGGTCGCGCTGCCGCTGCACGTCACGGACGACCTCCACGCGGACGCGGGTCTGCTCGGGCTGTACTGGACGCTGTTCGGCGCGGGCGCCGTCGTCGGCGGGCTGACCGCGGGAGCGCTGCGCAGACTTCCGCTGTGGCCGGTCATCCTGGGCGTCGTCGCCGGCTGGGGGTTGATGCTCCTGCCGTTCGGCCTGGACGTGCCCGTCGTCGTCACCCTCGGCTGCTTCGCGCTCGGCGGTGCGATCTACGGGCCGTTCCCCGCCCTCTCGTACACGCTCTTCCAGGACCGCACGCCGGCGGCGTGGCTGACCACGGTCCTGGCCGCCCGCAGCGCCGCCCTGCTCACCGCGGCGCCCGTGGGCACCGCGCTCGGCGGTCCGCTCGTCGCCGCGCTGGGTGCCCGTCAGGTGCTGGCCGTGTCGGGCGCGGTGACCCTCGTGCTGGCCGCCGCCGCTCTCGTGGCGCGGCTCTGGGGCGGACGGCGGGCTCCCGGCTGAGGGACGGCCGGCCCGAGGAACGGTCTGCCCGCGGAACCGCCCCGACAGCGGCCGGGCCGGCTGTCGCGGGGATACTGGCGTGCGGGTGTCAGTGGCGCGTGATAGTCACTACTCCACCGGGTGAGGCGGTCACCGACTCTCGCCCGCACGTACGAATCAAGGGGTGGGGACATGGCGTTGCTCCGTGGCTGGGGGCGCACGCTGGCGAAGCGGGCCGGGAGGCCCGTCGCACAGGTACAGAAGGGTTCCGGCGATCCCGACGTGGCGCGGGCGCGGATGGCCGCCGAGGCGGCCGACTGGGAGACCCTGCGGGCGCTGCTGGAAGCGCGCCCCGAGGGCGGGGACTGGACGGAACTGCTGTGGGCCGCCGGGGAGACCGCCGGCGTCGAGACATGGATCACCGGCGTGATCGCCGACGCGCCGGACGCCGCGCTGCCGCGTCTCGTGGCCGGCGTACGGTACGTCGACTGGGGCTGGGAGGCCCGTACCGGAGCGCGCGCCTCGCAGGTTTCCCAGGAGCAGTTCGAGATCTTCCACGAGCGGCTGCGCAAGGCCGAGAAGTGGCTGTACGAGGCGGCCGAGCTGGAGCCGGGCTGGGCCTCGCCCTGGTACGTCCTGCAGATCAGCGGCCGCGGGCTCGAGGTCGGACAGACCGTCGCCCGCCGCCGGTTCGAGGCGACCGTACGCCGCGCCCCGCACCACGCCGGGGCGCACCAGCAGCAGCTCCAGCAGGTCTGCGCGAAGTGGAGCGGGTCGCACGAGGAGATGCACGCCTTCGCGCGCGCGGCCGTGTTCGGCGCGCCCGCCGGCACCCCGCTCGGCGAGCTGGTCGCCCTCGCCCACATCGAACAGTGGCTGGACATGGAGTCGGGACCGGACGGGGAGTACATCACCTCGCCCGAGGTCGTGGCGTCGCTCAACGAGGCCGCCGACCACTCGTACCGGCACCCTGACTTCGTCCGTGAGGGCGCGTGGCTGGGGGTCCTCAACGCCTTCGCCATGGCCTTCGCGCTCTCGGGCGAGGTGCCCGCCGCGCGCGAGTGCTTCGACGCGATCGAGGGCCGGGTCAGCGAGTTCCCCTGGCAGTACCTCGACGGCGCCGATCCGGCCGCCGCCTACCGCAAGTGGGCGCGCTGACCCGACGCCGTGTCCGGGCGACCGGACGCGAGCCGGCCGGGAGGCCGGCCGCCGTCCGGTACGGCGCCCAGGCCCGGACCAGGACCCCGCCCCGCAACCCGGCCACCGGCCGGGCCGCGGTCGGCGTGACCCCGCGCCCGTATCCCGTACGCCGTGGGCCGTGACCCCGCGCCCTTTTCCCGCACCCCTCTCCCGCATCCCGCATCCCGTACGGCGAGCCCGCCCGTCGCTCGCCGAACCCCCGTCTTCCGCCCCGCCCACCGCGCGGGGCGCGTACCGAAGGACCTCACCAGGTGTCCCCATCCCAGACGTCCCACACCTTCCAGGTCGACCTGCGCGGACTGGTCGACCTGCTCTCCCACCACCTCTACTCCAGCCCCCGCGTCTACCTGCGCGAACTGCTCCAGAACGCCGTCGACGCCATCACCGCCCGCCAGGCGCTCGATCCCGCCGCGCCCGGCACCATCACCGTGCGCACCGGCGACACCCTCACCGTCACGGACACCGGCGTCGGGCTGACCGAGGCGGACGTCCACCGCTTCCTCGCCACCATCGGGCGCAGCTCCAAGCGGACCGCCGACGGCGCCTTCGACGGCGCCGGACTCGACGCCGCGCGCGGCGAGTTCATCGGACAGTTCGGCATCGGCCTGCTCGCCTGCTTCGTCGTCGCCGACGAGATCACCGTCCTCAGCCGGTCCGCCGCCGACCCGGCCGCGCCCGCCGTCGAGTGGCGCGGCCACTCCGACGGCCGCTACACCCTGCGTACGCTGCCCCCGTCCGCCGTCCCCGAGCCCGGCACCACCGTGCGACTGACCCCGCGCCCGGACAACGCCGAATGGACCAGCCCCGACCAGGTCGTGGCGCTCGCCCGGCACTACGGCGGTCTGCTCCGGCACGAGGTCACCGTCGTCACCGCGCGCGGCGAGACCCACCGGGTGAACGAGGCGCCGCCGTGGGAGCGGGACCACCGCTCCCCGCTCGCCCGCCGCGAGGCGCTCACCGCGTACTGCCGCACCCTCTTCGACTTCACCCCGCTCGACACGATCGAGCTGGACCTCCCGGCGGCCGGACTGCGCGGTGTCGCGTACGTCCTGCCCACCGCCGTCAGCCCGGCCCAGCGGGCCGGCCACCGGGTGCACCTCAAGGGCATGCTGCTCACCGACCAGGCGCCCGAACTCCTCCCGGACTGGGCGTTCTTCGTACGCTGCGTCGTCGACACCACCAGTCTGCGGCCCACCGCCTCGCGCGAGTCGCTGTACGAGGACGGCACGCTGTCCGCCGTGCGCGACGCCCTCGGCGACCGGATCCGGGACTGGCTCACCGGCCTGGCCGCCAGCGACCCGGCCCTTCTGCACCGGTTCATCGACACGCACCACCTCGCGGTCAAGGCGCTCGCCCGCTACGACGACGAGCTGCTGCGGATCGTGCTGCCGTGGCTGCCGTTCGAGACCACCGACGGCAACGTCACCCTCGAGGAGTTCGCCCGGACCCACCCGACGCTCCTGGTCACCCGGAGCGTCGAGGAGTTCCGGCAGGTCGCCCCGATCGCCTCGGCCGCGGGGCTCGGCGTCGTCAACGGCGGCTACACCTACGACCACGACCTGGTCCACCGGCTGCCCGAGATCCGCCCCGGCACGTCCGTCACCGACCTCGACCCGGCCACCGTCACCGCCCACCTCGACGCCGTCGACCCGACCGCCGAACTGCGCGCCGCCGGCTTCCTCACCGTCGCCCGCGAGACGATCGCCCTGCACGACTGCGACGTCGTCCTGCGCGACTTCCAGCCGGTCACCGCGCCCGCGCTGCTCCTCGACAACCGCGAGGCACGGCACGAGCGGACCCGGGCCGGGCTCGCCGCCGACAGCGACGGACTGTGGGCCGACATCCTCGGCTCCCTGCGCCAGGAGACCCCGCGCGCCCAGCTCGTCCTGAACCACCTCAACCCGCTGGTCCGCCAGGCCGTCACGATCACCGAGCGCGGCCTGGCCGTCACCACCGCCGAAGCGCTGTACGGGCAGGCGCTGCTGCTCAGCCGCCGCCCGCTCAAGGCCAGCGAGAGCGCCCTGCTCAACCGGGCCTTCATCGGCCTGCTCACGCACGCCATGCACCACTCCGGCACCGACGCCCCCGGCACCGACACCCCCGGCACCGAGCCCCGGAAGGACATCTAGATGCTCGACACCCCCGAGGCCGTGTTCGAAGCCCTGCGCGAGAACCACGAGCGGCCCTACGGCCTCCAGCGCACCGTCACCGCCGAGGAACTCGTCGAGGCGGCCGAGGCCTTCGAGAAGCCCGACGTCCTCGTCACCGCCCTGCTGGAGCTGATGTCGGCGTACGAGTACACCGGCGAGCACCGTAAGGCGCCCGTCGTCTTCGCCCGGCTCCTCAAGCTCTGGGACACCACCCCCGAGTCCTTCAGCGAGTGGGAGGCCCACCACGTCTTCTGGAACTTCAAGTGGGTGACGACCTCCCTGCTCCAGGTGCCCGAGGTGCCGCTGGCCACCGTCCAGGGCTGGACCGACCGGATGCGCGAGCGGTACGAGGCCGCCGGGCACGGCGTCCAGCCGGTCGCCGCCATGCGCTACCACATCGCCGCCCACACCGGCGTCGGCATCGAGGACGCCTACGACCTGTGGGCCACCCGGCCCCGCACCAAGCTGAGCGACTGCGAGGCGTGCGAGACCCGGCGCTTCGCCTCCCACCTCGTGCGGACCGGTGACGACAAGGCGGCCCTCGACGCCTGGGGCCCGGTCTTCGACCGCAGCCAGAGCTGCAGCGAGGAGCCCAAGACCAGCCAGGCCCGCGCCCTGCTGCCGCTGCTGCGCACCGGCCGGCTCGACGAGGCCCGCTCGTTCCACCTGGCCGGCTACCGCCAGGTGCGCGGCAACACCGGCACGCAGAACGAGGTCGGCCTGCACCTGGAGTTCTGCGCGCTGTCCCGCAACGAGGGGCGCGGCCTGGAGATCCTCGCCGAGAACCGCCCGCTGTTCGCCTCCGACAGCGCGCCGCTCGACCACCTGGACTTCCTCACCGGCGTCGAGGTGCTGCTCGCCCGGCTGGACGAGGACGGCCACGCCGACACCGCGGTCGCCGGTCCGGCCGGCCGCGAGTGGACCGCCGGCACACTCCTCGCCCACGTCCGCGCCGAGGCGGACCGGCTCGCCGCCGCCTTCGACGCGCGCAACGGCACCGGCACCGTCGGCGACCGCCGCCGGGAGCGCCTCGCCCGGCGCCCGCTGCTCGACGAGCCCCTGCCACTCGGGCTGCGCGCCACCCTGGCCCGTACCGCCGGGGCGACGACGCCCGGACCGGCGCCCGCACCGGCCCTCGCCACGGTGACCGCCGTCCCCGACGACTTCGTGACCCTCGTCCACGAGGCACGCCGGCTCGACCTCGAAGGGCACCCCGGCGCCGGCCGGCTGTGGATCCGGATCGGCGAGCGCCTCGCCGACGGCACCGCCCCCGACCCCGTCCCGTACGGCGGCGAACTCGGCCCGGAGGAGCGGCTGCGGGCGGAACTCGCCGAACACGAGGCGTTCCGCAATGGCATGACGGACCGTCATCACGAGGGCCTGGCCTGGCTGAACCGGGCCGCCGGACTGTACGAGCGCGCCGGCATGCCCTGGCACGCCCTGTCCGCCCGGACCCGCGGCCTCGCCTGGGGCACCTACCAGGGCGGCGAGAACGAAAACGAGGCCGAGGGCGGGGCCGGCAACGGGACGGACACCGCCGAGGACATGCGGGCCGGTCTCGACGCGCTCCTGCGCGACGCCGAACGCCTCACCACCGAGGCCCCGTTCACGGGTGAGAACGCGGGCGCGGGCGAGGCCGCGTTCGGCGCCGACCTGGGGAAGGCCCGCGCGGTCGAATACCTCACCGTGCTCAACGCCCGTGCCTACGCGGCCTTCCAGGAGGCCATGGCGGAGGAGCCGGAGCCGTCGGACGCCTCCCTCGCCCGCGCGGAGGAGCACACCCGTACGCTGCGGACCGAGGCGGAACGGCTGAACCTGCCGCACCAGGTGGCCAACGCCCGCCAGTACGCGGCCGACATGGCCGGGCGCGGCGGCGACCTGGACCGTGCCGAGGCCGAACTGCGCGCGGCCCTGCGGGACGTGGCCGCCGCCGGCCGGCCGTGGCGCGGTTCGCGCCCGCGCGCCCAGCTCGCCCGGCTGCTGATGGCGAAGGACCAGCCGGCCGAGGCCGCGGAGCTGCTGCACCAGGCGATCGCCGACGCCGTGCGCCACGACGACACCGAGTTCCCGCTGGCCCCCACGTACGCGATGCTCGGCCACGCCGCCTCCCACCTGGGCGACTTCGGCGGCGCGGTGCGTCATCTCTCCGAAGCGGCCGCGCGGTTCGACCAGGCCGGGGAACCCGACGACGCCACCGACGCCCGGCTCCAGCTCGCCGACGTGCTGGCCCGCTCCGGCCAGCAGGCCGACGCCGTCGCGGTCCTGGAGTCGGTCCTGTCCGGCGCCCGGGACGAGACGGCACCCGCGCCGGACGACCGGCTGCTCGCCCAGGTCCGGCTGACACTGGCACGCGGGCTGCGGGACCTGGAGGAGTACCTCCCGGCGGCCGAGGAGTTCCTGCGCCTCGCGGACACCGTCGCCGGGTGGGAGGACGACCGGCACATCCACACCATGGTCGCCGCGGACGCCGCCGTCGCACTGGCGATGGCCGACCGCTGGGAGGCCGCGGACACCGCGTACGCGCGCGCCGTCGCCGCCCACGAAGAGGCGCCCAACTGGCCCCGGATCGCCGAGATGGCACGCGAGTTCGCGCGCCTCACCATGATGTCCCGGGACACCGAGGGCCTCGACACGGCGCTGGAGCACCTGGCCCGGGCGGACGCCGTGCTGGCCGCCGTACCGGAGGACACCACGGACTTCGCCCACTGGTACGAGACCGGGCAGGTCCACTACCGGCGCGCCCGCGTCCTCGCGGGCGCGGACCGCCACCCAGAGGCCCTCGCCGAGGCGGAGGCCGCCGTCGTCGCTTACGAACGCGGCGGCGAGAACGGCGGGTTCCCGCGCGCCGAGGCCACCCGGATCGCGGCCCTCATCGAGGGCAACGGACTGGAGCGCCTGAACGACGCCATCACCCGTCTGACCGGGGAGATCGCACGGTGCCGGGCGGCCGGGATGGAGGAGGCGGCGGGCATCCTGGACGCCCTGCGGCAGGACTACCTGTCCCGCTGACATCGGGACGGGACCGGTCGTACACAGCGGGAGAGAGTGGGGGACATGACGGAGCCGCAGGCACCGGACGACAGCCGAAGGCCGGTGCGGGCGCCGGCATCGGAGTCGGCAGCGGAGTCCGCGTCGGGATCGGCGTGCGAGCCGGGGCCCGCGACGCCGTCACCGGTGCTGGGCGCGGGCGCGGAGACCGGTGCGAGCCCGGCGCGGGACTGTCCCGCGTGCGGATCCCGGATGCCGGTCGACCCGCGCTTCGTGGTCTGGTGCGCCGCCTGCGGGTGGGACGCGGATCCCGGAGACGAGGCGAAGCGGCCGGACCAGGGGCTGTTCGAGCGACTGCGGCGCGGGATGGCCCGGCGCTACGGCGAGCAGCTGTACGCGGAGCTCACCCTGACCGGGACGGGCGCGCGCCGCTCGCCCGCCGCCCGCGTGCTCGCGGTGCTGCTCGCGCTGCTCGTGCACGGGATCACCCTGGCGGTACTGGTATCCGGTCTGTGGCTGCTGATCGCGGGCTGGGGCGAGGGGATACAGCCCTTCCTCGGTGTGCTGCTCCTGGGCCTGGCGGTCGTGCTGCGCCCCCGCCTCGGTGGCCCCGCCCGGCTGCGCGAGAGCGAGGCGGTCCTCGAACGGGCCGACGCCCCGCACCTCTTCGCGCTGCTCGACGACGTCGCCGAGGCCGTGGGAACCCGCGGCGTCGACATCGTCGTGGTCGAGGCGGACGCCAACGCCGCCGTGCAGACCTACGGGCTGCGCCGGCAGCGGGTGCTGTGGCTCGGCATGAGCCTGTGGGCCGTGCTGAGCCCGCAGGAGCGAGTCGCCCTGCTGGGGCACGAGTTCGGCCACTACGCGCACGGCGACACCCGTCATTCGCTGGTCGTCGGCAGCGCGCTGCGGACGCTCGGCGAGTGGCGGTATCTCCTGACCGGGTTCCCCACCACCAACCTCGTGGAGCAGGCCGCCGGTCTGCTGACCGTGCCGCCCCGCTGGGCCGTGCAGGGGCTGACGCTGCTGCTCGACCAGGCGACGCTGCGCGACGCGCAGCGGTCCGAGTACCGGGCCGACGCCTCCGCCGCCCGGGTCGGCGGGCGCGCCGCGGCCGTCGGCCTGTTGGACCGGCTGTTCGTCGCCGACGCCACCGGCGCGGCGCTCGAACGGGAACGGATCGCCGCACGCACCCGGGCCCCCGGGGCCGAGCGGCGGCAGGATCCCGCCGACGGCCTCTGGAACCGGCTGGCGGAGTGGATCGCGTCGGTGCCCGCGCACGAGTACGCGCGGCTTCGCCGTGTCGCCGAACTGCGCGGTCACCGTGTGGACGACACCCATCCGCCCACCCACCTGCGGCGGGATCTGCTCGCCGCCGACGCCGGGACCGCCCTGTGCGCGGCGGGCTTCGGGGGCCCCGCCCTCGTCGTCGACGCGGCCCGCGCGGCGGCCGTGGACATCGACCTCGCCCTGCCGGCGCGCACCGTGGCGAAGCAGGTCCTCGAAGCCGACGGCTGAGCCCCGGCGTCGACGGCTGAGCCCCGATGTCGACGGTTGCGCTCCGGCGTCGACGTCGGGCCGCCTCCGACGCCGGTGGCCGTCACCCCCTCGCGTGTTACCCGCGGGTACGTCATGATGGCGGCCGACCATCCCTACGGCCCCGGGTGAGGCAGCGGTGACGACCATCGACCAACGGAACACGGTGCACGCCTTCCGGGACGACGCCTTGGGGGAGCACGACGCCGTCGGGCTCGCGGCGGCGATCCGGCGCGGCCAGGTCGGGGCCGACGAGGCCGCCCGGGCCGCGGCCGAGCGGGTACGGGAGGTGGAAGGCCGGCTGCACGCGGTGCAGGTGCACGTCGACAGCCCGCGCCCGGCCACCGGCGGACCGGGCCTCCTCACCGGCGTCCCGGTCTTCGTCAAGGACAACAGCGACCACCGCGGCCTGCCCACCGGCCACGGCAGCGCCGCCTTCACTCCGCGGGCGGCTACGCAACACGCGCCGTTCGTCCGGCAGTTCCTCAGCAGCGGTGTCACCGTCCTCGGCAAGACCCGGCTGCCCGAGTTCGGGTTCAGCCCCAGTACGGAGTACGAGGGCGATGCCGAACCCGTTCGCAACCCCTGGCACACCGGTCACTCGGCAGGCGGCTCCTCCGGCGGCAGCGCCGCGCTCGTGGCCTCGGGCGCCGTACCGATCGCGCACGCCAACGACGGCGGCGGCTCGATCCGTATCCCCGCCGCGGCCTGCGGACTCGTCGGCCTCAAGCCCACCCGCGGCCGGGTCGTCGCCAACGCCCAGAGCCGCCGGCTCCCGCTGGACCTCGTCAACGACGGCATCCTCAGCCGCTCCGTCCGCGACACCGCCACCTTCCTCGCCGCCGCCGAACGCTACTGGCGCAACCCCGACCTGCCCCGGCTCGGCCTCGTCGAAGGCCCCTCGGGCCGTCGGCTGCGCATCGGGCTGCTGCTCGACTCCCCGGCCGGCGCGCACACCGACGACGCCACCCGCGCCGCCGTCACCGAGACCGCCACCGCCCTCGAACGCCTCGGCCACACCGTCGAACCAGTCGAGCCGGCCCTCGACCCCCGTTTCGCCGACGACTTCCTCACCTACTGGGGCCTGCTCGCCTTCCTCATAGGCGCCACCGGCCGCTCCTTCGGCCCGGACTTCGACCACCGCCGCATGGACGGCCTCAGCCGCGGCCTGCGCGCCGCGTACCTCGCCGACTGGCGGCGTACCCCGGGCGTGCTGCGCCGGCTCGGACGGACCAAGGAGGCGTACGCCGCCGCGTTCCGCGGGCACGACCTGCTGCTGTCCCCGGTGCTCGCGCACACCACACCCGCGATCGGCCACCTCAGCCCGTCACTCCCGTACGCGGAACTGATCGAACGGATCCTCGCGTACGTGGCCTTCACCCCGATCGACAACGTCGTCGGGACTCCGTCCCTCTCGCTCCCGTCGGCGCGGGCGACGGACGGCGGGCTCCCGATCGGCGTGATGTTCTCGGGCCGCCCCGGAGCCGAGCGGACGCTCCTGGAGATCGCGTTCCAGCTGGAGGCGGAACGGCCGTTCCGGCGGATCCAGGACCTCTGAGTCTTTGACAGAGCCTTGACAGAGCCGCCGGACCCGTCAGCGCGCCGGGAGCGGCACGGGACCGGGCAGCGGGCCTGGATGGGGGTACGGGTCGGGGCGTGGCATCGGCGGCTGCGGGTCGGGTTCCGGTGCCGGCGGCTCGGGCGGCGGCGGATCCGGTCCGCCCGGCCCGGGCACGGGCCCCGGCACCGGTCCGGGGCCGGGCGAGGGACCCGGCACGGGGGTGGGACTCGGCGGTACCGGGTCGTTCGGTGGATGACCCATGATCCTCGCCTCGCTCTTCCCGCGATCGGCGACGGTGTCCCCGTCAGCGGCCGGGGAACGCGGCCGCCAGTTCCTCGCGGTGTCCGTTCAGCCAGGTCGCGAAGTTCTGCAGGCCGGGGTACAGCGCCCGGACGGCCGTGAGATCGCGGGCGCCGGTGAAGCGCTCCTCGCAGTCCGCGTAGAACTGGAACATGTTCCCCGACTCGTCGGCCCCGGGCATGTCCTGCGCCCGGAACTCGTCCGGCGTCAGCGGCCGGTACGCCACCGTCTCGCCCAGCTTCTCCGTCATCTCGGCGGCCATGTCGGCGACCCGCAGATGCTCGCCCGCGATGCTGACCGTGGCCGCGATCAGATCGGTGCCCCGGTGCAGGATCGCCCGCGCGACGTGGCCGATGTCGGCGACGGCGATCCCCGCCAGCCGCTTGTCGCCCATCGGCAGGTTCAGGACGAGCGTGCCCTCGGCGTCACGCCGCAGCACGAACGAGCCGAGCAGGTTCTCCCAGTAGAACGTGGCCCGCAGAAAGGTCGTCGGGACGGCCGCGTCCTGGAAGAAGGCGTCGGCCTCCGCCTTGGCGTCGAAGTGCGGCACCTTGTACGTGCCCTGGAGCGTCGGCATGCGCGGGTCGTCGACCGGGATGCACGCGCGCGTGTCCTCCAGCGTCGACCAGATCGCGTGCTGGACCCCGGCGTGCCCGGCGGCCCGGGCCAGGTTCGCGGCCTGCTCCTTCTCCGCCTCCGCCGTGCCGTGCGCCCAGTAGCTGGTGACGAGGAACGCGCCGTACGCGCCCTCGAACGCCGGACCCAGGCTCTCCGGATCGTCGGCGTCGGCGCGTACCACCTCGGCGCCCAGCCGCTCCAGCTCCTTCGCCGCGTCCGAGTCGGGCCGCCGGGTGAGCGCGCGGACGGCGAACTCGCCCTCCGGGTCGGCGAGGATCGCCCGCGCCACGCCGCCACCCTGGTTCCCGGTCGCGCCGCACACGGTCACGATGCGCTTGTCCGTCGTCATGCTCCCGGCTTCTCCTTCTCTCCTTCGGTGTCCGTGGGCGTTCACCCTGGTCAGGGGGCATTCGGGCGCGCCCCCAGGGGCCGCTGTCACTCGGGCGGGTACCCGCGCGGCCACGGGTCATGCGCCCGCGGGGATGTCCGGGCGAGGGCTCAGTGTCCGAGCGCGCGCTTCAGCTCGTCCTTGTTCATGGACGAGCGGCCGTGTACGTCGCGCCGCTGCGCCTCCGCGTAGAGCTGGTCGTACGTCGGCCCCCGCGCGCCGCTGTGCGAGCGCTGCCCGCCGCGCCGCGAGGACGACATGTCGTCGAGGGAACTGCGACTCGCCGTCTTGGACTCACCCGACCGGGCGCGCTCCTTGTTCACGGTCCGGGCCGCGATCTCCTCGGCACGCTTCTCGCTTTCGCCCCGGTCGAGGGCGCTCTCCTTGATGTGCTCGTACTGCCGCTCCCGCTTGATGCTCGATCCGCGCGGCATGCTCTCTCCTCTCTCCGGGGCCGCTGCCGCCCTGGGGGGGCTTCACGCGCGCGACGTCCGGGACCGGCCGGGTTCATACGATGATCGTCATGACGCCGTCGATTCCGCCACTCGACGAGCTGCCCGGAGCGGACTGGGCCGACCGCGTGGACACGGACCCGGTCGGGGCCCTGGAGTCCTCCGCCCTCGGTTCGGGCTCTTCGGGGTGGATCATGCGGCGCATACAACGCAGGAGTCCCGGTTCACCGGTTCCGGCGGCGGCGTACATCCACGGCAGGGTGTCCATGGCGTGCGCGCGTTCGTCCGTGGCGAGGGTGTCGATGGCCTGGTGGGGATCCTCGGGAATGGGCTCCTCTGTGAGGCAGAGCCAGCCGATTGCCGCTGCCAGGCGGACTTCGGGACGTCCATGCGGAGGATGGGGTCGGAGTCGTTCAGAAGCAAAGGACATCAGCCCTCGAACGCCCCGTGCCGCCCCGCCCCCGACGTGAAGCGCGCGGCGCCCGCGCCTGTCTCGCCCGCCGACAACGGCACCATGCCGTGCCGGAGTTCGGCGGCCAGGGCCTCCGGCTCGGGCAGGCCGTGCTGCTCCCGTACCGACAACCGGTCATGGCGCAGGCACAGTTGCGGGAACGCGGCGATCCGCCGGGCGAGTTCCTCCGCCTCGGCGCGGGCCCGGCCGGGCGGGACGAGCCGGTTGGCGAGACCGATCGCGTACGCCTCGGCGGCCGGGACCGGGCGGCCGGTGAGGATCAGGTCCATGGCACGGCTCTCGCCGATCAGCCGGGGCAGCCGTACCGTACCGCCGTCGATCAGCGGCACGCCCCAGCGCCGGCAGAACACCCCGAAGACCGCGTCCTCCTCGGCCACCCGCAGGTCGCACCATAGCGCCAGCTCCAGACCGCCCGCCACGGCATGCCCGGCGACCGCCGCGATCACCGGCTTCGTCAGCCGCAGCCGGGTCGGCCCCATCGGGCCGTCGCCGTCCGGCGCCACCCGGTTGCCGTGTGCGGTGCCGATCGCCTTGAGGTCGGCCCCCGCGCAGAAGGTGCCGCCCTCGCCCCACAGCACGGCCACCGACGCGTCCTCGTCCGCCTCGAACGCCCGGAAGGCGTCGGTCAGTTGGCGGGCCATCGGGCCGTCCACGGCGTTACGGGCGGCGGGCCGCGCCAGCACCACGGTCGTCACGGGGCCGTCCCGCTCCACCCGGACGGCGGGCGGTGCGGTCTGCGTCTGCTCCGCCGGCGCGGCGGGGGTGTCGGTCATGCGGGCATTCTCACGCGCGGAACCGTCTGGCGGTCAACCATCAGGCCGGGAGTCCGGTGCGGGGCGGGGTGCCCTGTCGCCCACGCGACCGCATCGGCCCGCATCGGTCCGCTCCGGCCCCCGTGTGCATACGGCTGGTCGTATACGGCCGGTCGGCGGACGGTCCCGTGGTGGGCTCCGCTCCGCCGACCCAAGCTGGACCCGCCGCCCGGAAGCGGCGAGGCGCGACCCGCCGTGGACGGGACGCCGTGTGGACGGGACGGAGACGTATCCGGCGTACGGGCCGGGAGCGAGCGCCCGGCGAGAGGGGAACCATGACCGCGAAACCGCCCCCGGCCTCCGCGCCCGGATCCGTGACCACCGGGACGGTGACCACCGCCGTCCCGGCCCGGCTGGACCGGCTGCCCTGGTCGCGCTGGCACTGGATGATCGTCGTCGGCCTCGGCACCGTCTGGATCCTGGACGGGCTGGAGGTCACCATCGTCGGCAACATCGCCGGCCGCCTCGCCGAACCCGGCAGCGGCCTGCACATCACGGCCGCCCAGGTCACCGGCACGGCCGCAGCCCTCTACGTCGCGGGCGCCTGCTCCGGCGCCCTGTTCTTCGGCTGGCTGACCGACCGCCACGGCCGCAAGAAACTGTTCATGGTCACCCTGGCCGTCTACCTCGGCGCGACGGCGCTCACCGCCCTGTCCTTCGAGGCCTGGTGGTTCTTCCTCTTCCGCTTCCTCACCGGCTTCGGCATCGGCGGCGAGTACGCGGCCATCAACTCCGCCATCGACGAACTCATCCCGTCCACGTACCGGGGCCGGGTCGACCTGATCATCAACGGCAGCTACTGGCTCGGCGCCATCGGCGGAGCACTGCTCTCGATCGTCATGCTGGACACCGGCATCTTCCCGATGGACGTCGGCTGGCGGCTCAGCTTCGCCCTCGGGGTCGTCCTCGGCCTCGTCATCCTCCTCGTCCGGCGGCATGTGCCGGAGAGTCCGCGCTGGCAGTTCATCCACGGCCGCGGCGAGCAGGCCGAGCAGCTGGTGGACGAGGTCGAGCGGGCCATCGAACGCGAGCACGGCCGGCGGCTGCCGCCCCCGCGCGGCACCCTCACCATCCACCAGCGGCGCAGCATCGGATTCGGGCTCATCGCGAAGACCGTCTTCCGCCGCTACCCGCGCCGCGCCGTCCTCGGCCTGTCGCTCTTCATCGGCCAGGCGTTCCTCTACAACGCCATCACCTTCGGCTTCGGCACCATCCTCATCACCTTCTTCGACGTGCCCACCGGCCACACCGGCTACTACTTCGCCGTCATCGCCGCCGGCAACTTCCTCGGCCCGCTGCTGCTCGGCCGGCTGTTCGACACCGTCGGGCGGCGGATCATGATCTCCTCCACCTACCTCCTGTCCGGCGTCCTGCTGTTCGGCACGGCCTGGCTGTTCGGGCGCGGCTCGCTCACCGCGACCACCCTGACCGCCTGCTGGTGCGTGGTGCTGTTCTTCGCGTCGGCGGGCGCGTCCAGCGCGTATCTCACGGTGTCGGAGATCTTCCCCATGGAGACCCGGGCGATGGCGATCGCCTTCTTCTACGCCATCGGTACGGCCGCCGGCGGCATCAGCGGCCCGCTCGTCTTCGCGGACCTCACCGCGTCCGGCGTGGTCTCCGACACCGTCCTCGCCTTCCAGGTCGGCGCGGGACTGATGTGCGCGGCCGGCCTGGTCGCCGCCTTCCTCGCCGTCAAAGCCGAGCGCCGCTCCCTGGAGGACATCGCCGAACCGCTGTCGGTCACACCGGAGGAGCGGCGCCCGGCCGCATGACCGGGTGACCACCGGCGTACGCGCCCCACGTACGCGCCCTACGTTCACGCCCCGCCTACGGGTCCCGCCCGCACGCCCCGCTCACACACCCCGCCGACGCGCCCCGCGTCCCGGTCCCGCCGTCAGAGGTCAGAGGAAGGCGTGCCGCTCGCCCCGGTAGGTGGGGACGACGTCCACGATCCGGTCGCCCTCGACCAGGTGCAACTGCTCGACCCGCTCGCACAGTTCGCCCGCCTTGGCGTGCCGGAACCACACCCGGTCGCCGAGCCGCAGTCCGTCCGCGGCCGGTCCGGTCAGCGGCGTCTGGACCTCGCCGGCGCCCTCGGCCGGCAGCATGCGCAGGCCCGGCGGATGGACCGGCAGCGGCAGCCGGTCCGCGCCCGGCGCGCCGGAGGCGACCCAGCCGCCGCCGAGGACGGTGACGTGCCGGGGGGCCGGCCGCCGGACCACGGAGAGCGCGAAGTACGCGGCGGGCAGCGGGCGGAAACCGCGGTAGTGGTCGAACAGGGCGGGCGCGTAGACGCCGGAGCCGGCGCCGAGTTCGGTGACCGCCGGCTCGGCCGAGGTCGACTCCAGGCTGCCGGTGCCGCCTCCGTTGACGAACTCCAGCGGCGCCACCGCCCGTACGGCGTGGATCGCGGCCGCCCGGCGGGCGCGCAGCTCCCGGGCCGACACCCGCTGGACGAGCCGTACGGCCGTACGCATCGCGCCCGAGCCGGGCTGGTCGTCGCCGACACCGGCGATCTGCCCCTCGTACGCCATCACGCCGACCAGCTTCAGCGCCGGCCGGGCCAGGACGGCGCGGGCGAGCGCGGCGGCCTGCTCGGGCGCGTGCAGCGGGGAGCGGCGCATGCCGAGGTGGACGCGGCCGCCGAACAGACGCAGGGACGCGTCGAGGTCGAGACAGACCCGGATCCGGGGGTGCGCCGGGCCGGACGGGCCGATCGCGTCGGTGATCAGGTCGAGATGCGCGACGGAGTCCACCATCACGGTGACGCGGGCGGCGGCCCGTTCGTCGGCGGCGAGCCGGCGCAGCGCGGTCGCGTCGGCGGTCGGGTAGGCGACGAGGATGTCCGCGCCGTCGGTGCCCGGATCGAGGGTGCCGGGGCCGGCCACGTCCTTGTCCTCCGCCAGCCACAGGGCCTCGGGCAGCGTGAAGGCGAGGATGCCCGAGAAGCCCGGAAGCCGCAGCACGTCGCCGATGAGCGCGCGGCAGCGCAGCGACTTGCTGGCGAGCCGGATCGGCTTGCCGCCCGAGCGGCGGACCATGTGGGCGGCGTTGGCGCGCAGGGCCGCGAGGTCGACGACGGCGAACGGCGGCTGGAGACCGGCGGTCGCCTTCTCCAGGTCGGTGAACCCGGCGGGGGAGACCGGACGGGCGGCCGGGGCGGGGACGGCGGGGGCGTCGTCCGGCGCGGCGCTGGGCATGGCGTACGGCCTTTCCATGGACGGGACGGGACGGGACGGGGCGGGTGTGGAAGGAGAAGGAACAGGGGCGGAACGAGGTCGGGACGGGGTGGAACGGGGTCGGTCGGGGCGGTTCCGGAAGCGGTGGCGCGAGGCGTCCCCGAACGGTCCAGGCGGCGGGGGGTGGCCCGGGACCGCATCGGGGACGGGGCGCCACGGTCTCCCGGCCGGGCGTCCAAGTCAAGGCATGGGGACCCTTGACTTGGACGCCTGACCAAGTTCAGTCTTCGGGGCAGACCGCCGCCGGGTGCCGGCGCCGGGCCCGCCGATCCGGTCGAGAGGACTCCTGGCATGAGCAGCGTGTGGCGCAACTGGGCGGGCAACGAGGAGGCGCGGCCCCGGCGCGTGCTCCGTCCCACGAGCACCGACGACGTGGCCGCGGCGGTGAAGGACGCCGTCGGTGACGGGCTGCGCGTGAAGCCGGTGGGCTCCGGACACTCCTTCAGCGGCGCCGCCGTCGCGCCCGACGTCCAGCTCCTGTTGGACGGCATGGACGGGCTCTGCTCCCTCGACGGGACCACCGGACTGGTGACCGTCGAGGCGGGCATGCCGCTGTGGAAACTCAGCCCGCTGCTCGCCGCGCACGGCCTCGCCCTGGAGAACATGGGCGACATCGACCGGCAGACCATCTCCGGCGCCATCTCCACCGGCACTCACGGCTCCGGCGTACGGTTCGGGGGCATCGCGACCCAGGTCCGCGCCCTCGAACTGGTCCTCGCCGACGGCACCGTGGCCACCTGCTCGCCCACCGAACGGCCGGACCTGTTCGCGGCCGCGCGGGTCGGCCTCGGCGCCCTCGGCGTACTCACCCGGGTGACGCTCCAGTGCGTACCGCTGTTCGCCCTGCACGCCCGCGACACCGCGATGCCGGTCGGCGAAACCCTGGAGAAGGCACAGGAGTTCGCCGACTCCAACGACCACTTCGAGTTCTTCTGGTTCCCGCACAGCACCACCACGCTCACCCGGCGCTTCCGCCGGCTGCCCGGCGACGCTCCGCTGAAGCCCATCGGCGCGTTCTCCCGCCGCCTCGACGAGACCGTCAGCGGCCTCGGCTTCGAGGGCCTGAACCGCCTCGGCACCCGCTTCCCCGCGCTGGTGCGGCCGATCGCGCGGTTCGCGGCCCGGGCCATGTCCTCGCGCGAGTGGACCGACCACTCGTACAAGGTCTACGCCTCGGTCCGCGATGTCCGCTTCCACGAGGGCGAGTTCGCGATCCCGCGCGAGCGCGCGGCCGACGCGCTGCGTGAACTCAAGCGCTGGATCGACGCGCACGACGAGCGGGTGTCGTTCCCGCTGGAGGTGCGTTTCTCGGCCGCCGACGACATCTGGCTGTCCACCGCCCAGGGTCGCGACACCTGCTACATCGCCTTCCACCAGTACCACCGGATGCCCTACCAGCGGTACTTCCGTGCCTGCCAGGACATTCTCGGCGGCTACGGTGGACGGCCGCACTGGGGCAAGATGCACGACCTCGACGCGGCCGGACTCCGGTCCCGGTACGACCGGTTCGACGACTTCGTGGCGCTGCGCGACACCCTCGACCCGACGGGCGTGTTCGCCAACCCCTACCTCGACCGCGTCCTCGGCCCGGCCCCGGACGCCCCGGCGCGCGGCACCGCCTGACCGTTCCCCTTGTGGGGATCCCGGGGCGACCGGCCTGCTCTCCCTCTACACCCAGCCGGCCTTCGCCGCCTTGACCCCCAGCTCGAAGCGGCTGGAGGCCCCCGTCCGGGCCAGGAGATCGGCGACCATCCGGCGCTCCGTCCGCACCGAGATGCCCAGCGCGCGGGCGACCGTCTCGTCCTTGTCCCCGTTCGCCAGCATGCGCAGCACCTCGCGCTCCTGCGGAGGGAGTTCCGTCAACTCCCCGCAGCGTGAGGGGGCTTCGAGCGGCGTCGCGTCCTTCCAGTACGCCTCGAACAACTCCTGGAGCGCCCGCAGGACCGGCGGGCTGTGCAGCACCAGCGCGGTCGGATGGGGTTCCTCCGGATCGCCGGGTATCACGGCCGTGCCGCCGTCCACGATGAGCAGCCGCATCGGCAGACGCGGGGAGAGGCGCACCTCGCTGCCGAGTTCGTGGACCCAGCGCACATAGGCGTAGGTCTGCCGGTCCTTGGTGATGCTCTGGAGGTACACGTTCCGGAACCTGACCCCCCGGAGCATCGCCCGCTCGTTGAGCGGCTGCCCCTCCCGCAGCGCGGCCGTGGGCAGGGCGCCGCCGGGCAGGAAGGACAGCACCTCCTTGGTGCACTGACTCGCCAGCGCCTCCAGACGCGTGCGGATCTCGTCCATGCCGTGCAGGATCTCGGTGTCGTGGCGCGAGGGCCGCTCCTCGTGCGAGGCGTACTCGGTCGACAGCAGACTCAGCGCGGCCCGGGTCTGCTCGGTCCGCTCCTGACGCAGGGCGGATTCCCGCTGCTCGCGCTGGAGCAGCAGCTGCAGCCCGATCTCCGGCGACACCGCGCGCACCAGGTCCGGCTGGTCCCAGGACGGGCGCAGCATCGCCAGCGCCACCAGTTCCTCGATGACCTGCCCCACTTCCTCGGCGGTCATGTCCAGCCGTGCCGCCAGCCGTCCCCGGTCGTGCTCCCGGTAGAGGAGGACCGCCCGGTAGACGGCGAGGGCGGTGGCGTCGAGTGTGGGTGGTTCGGCCATGTTCCCGGTCCTTCCCCCTGGGGAGCGCGGCATCGTCGAAACATAGGAACGGTCGACCACCGCCGGGTGATGGCACAACCCGTTTCGGTTGTCCGGATGTTGTCCCAACCTGTCCGGGACACGCTGGGGCGGTGCGCGCGGCGGTGCGCGTGCGCCGTGGAGCCCCTCGTGAGCGCGCGTGCGACCGGCTGGCATACGGATGCCAGGCAGGTGCCTGCACGGCCGGACGCCTGCCGTCCTCGCCGGGCGGCGTGTTTCCTCGTTCTCGGCGGCGAACGGCCGCCGGCAGTCACGAAGGGGGAACACACATGCGCAGGTCCAGGAATCCGCTGTGTCGCATCGCCGGTACGGCCGCTGTCGCCGTCCTCGCCGGGGGCGCCGTCCTGACGGTGGCCCCCGCGGCCGCCGGTCAGGGGGCGCACCTCCGTACCGTCGCCGCGGTACTCGTCGACGAGAGCCCCGACGACTTCACCTGGCCGGTCGCGCCCGTGACGCCCGCCCTGTCCGGCACCTCCGGCGGCACCTCCGGCGGCACCTCCGGCGGCACCTCCGGCGGCACCTCCGGCGGCGCGGGCGCCTGACGTGCCGGAGCCGCTGTTCCTGTCGGCGCGCCGGCCGGTGACGCTGGTGTTCGGCGGTCACGGCAGGCTCAGCCGGCTCCTCTGCGAGCGGCTCGCGGAAGCGGGTTTCGTGGTGGCGGTCGCCGACCGGTCGCCCCACCGCGCGGCCCTCCTCAGCCGGGACGTGTCGGGCCGTCACCACGTCGCTCTCCCGTATGCCGTGGAACCGGACGACGGCGGGAGCGTCGATCGCCTGGTGGCCGAGGTCGTCCTCGACCTCGGCCGGATCGACGCGGTGGTGGGCCTCGCTCCCGAGGGCCTGGACGCCGGTACGGGGGACGACCCGGGGCCGTGGGCCAGGTCTCTGGGCGTCACTCTGGCGGTGGCCCACCGACTCGCCACCGCCGCGGCCCGGCACATGCTCGCCGTGCCCACGCCGGGACGGATCGTGCTGCTCGCCCCGGGCGGCGGCACCCCGCCTCATCCCGCCGAGCGGGCCGCTTCGGCGGCCCTCGGCGCGCTTGTCCGGGACTGGGCCGCCGCGTGGCCGGCCGACCGGGTGTCCGTCAACGCCGTCGTGCCGGGTGAGAACTCCCCGCGCGGCGCGATCGTCTCGGCCGTCGCCCTTCTCGCCTCGCCGCGGGCCCAGGGGATCAGCGGCCAGGTGGTCATGGTGCGAGGCCGCGGCGCCGAGTGACCCGTCGTGGCATCGGCGGGACGGTCCGCGGAACATACGGGAGGGCCGCCGCGCGGGTCGCCGCGCCGGCCCGGAGATCCCGGACGCGCCCGAGAAAGCGCCCACTCCGGAGAGGAATCCATGTCGCCGTACTCGTCGTGCGCCGAACGTGCCCGGCCGAAGTCCCCCGCCGACGGGGCCCGACGCGGGGGCGTCTGGGGGTGCGAGATCCCCCGCGTCCCCGCCCGGTCGCCAGGACGGTGGCTCGTCCTGCCGAGTGCCGCCGTCTCGGTCCTCTTCGCGGACGGGGGAGAGCTCGCCCTCGTCGACGCCGCGGGGGTGCCCCGAGCGCTCCCGCCGGGGCCCCTGCTCCTGGGGCCGCGCGTCACCACGCTCACCCTCGCGGGTCCGGACGGTCCACGCTGTCCCCGCCTGCTGCTCGCGCCCTGGACGGTCCACACCCTCTCCGGACTGCCCATGGACCGCCTGGTGGACCGGATCGTCCCGGCCGAGGAGGTGCTGGGGCCCGGGGTCCGCCGCCTGGCCGGTGATCTCGCCGCGGCGGGGGACTGCCGGGACGACGCACTCCGGCGGCTCGGCCTCACGCTGAGCCGTTGGGAGACGCGAGGCGGGCCACCGGCTCCGCCGGTGCTGCGGGCCTGGAGCGAGCTGGTCCGTACCCGTGGGACGGCGTCCATCGCGGACCTGGCGCGTCACGCGGGCTGGTGCCACAGCCAGCTGGGACGGCGCTTCCCGAAGCAGGTCGGGCTCTCGCCGAAGGCGGCCGCCCGTGTCCTGCGATGGCGGGAGGCGATACGGCGGCTGGCAGGTGGAGAGCCCGTGGCCGGCGCCGCTCTCGGGGCCGGGTATCACGACCAGGCCCATTTCGGCCATGAATGCAAGGCCATGGCCGGGTGCACCCCGCGCCGCTTCCTCTCCACATGGAATTCCGAAGGGTTCCGTGAGGATGCGGAATTCTTACAAGAACAGGCGGCGGCCGACAGGGCAGAGTATTCCTCGGAAGGGCGGAGTGGAGAGAAGGAAAGGAACGGCGGGAAAAAGTCCGCCGCACCTCTTCTCCTCCGATGACCGCCACTTCGCGCACCTCCGTCCAACGAGAATCAGAAGACCGAGAAGGAGTCCGACATGCTGAAGAAGATCGAGGGTTTCGGGTCCCGCCTGCTGGAGCGCGTCGTCCCCGGTGTCGACGCGGCGGCCTGCGGCTGGAAGTGGTGGGCCGCGTGCTGGCAGTGCGGCGGCCGCTCCTGCTCCGTCAACACCTGCACCGCCGACCTGATCTGCGGCTGACAGCACGGCGGTCACTCGCGAGGTGACGGACGAGGGGCGCCGGCCGTCCGGCGGGCCGCCCCTCGTCCGTGCCCGTCGTGGCCCCTCCGCCGTAAGGAGAGCTCATGGCTTACCTGGCCCTGGCCGCCCGCTGCCTCATCGGGATTGTGTTCCTGGTATCGGCGGTGAGCAAGACATCGAGTGTGCGGGCCTTCCGGGAATTCACGGAATCACTGGACGACATGCCACTGGTTCCGCCCGTCGGAAAAAAGTCGGTGGCGCTTTCCGTCATTCTCGCCGAGTATTCCGTACCCCTTCTGATGCCGTGGCCGGAAACCGCCGTCCAGGCTGCCGGATTCCTCGTATCGGCAGGGCTGCTCGGCGTTTTCGCCCTGTCCATCGCCGTCGCGGTACGACGCGGCAAGACGACACCGTGCCGCTGCTTCGGGACCTCCGCGACCCCGCTCGGCGCGCGCCACCTGGTGCGCAACCTCGTTCTCGCCGCCCTCGCCGGGCTCGGCGTCGCCCTCGTCCTGGGCCCCGCCTCCGACGCGCCCGCGCACCCCGGCGGAGCCGTGATCGCCGCGGCCGGCGGGGCCGCCCTGGCCGCGCTCGTGGCGACGCTCGACGACATCGTCCAGTTGTTCCGCCCCGCCCCCGGGCGGCCCGGGCCGCGCCCCGGGCCGCCCCGGCGGCACCCGAGTCAAGAGGAGACACCCCATGCCGTTCCTGATCGCGGGCCTGCTGCTCGTGGGGGCGCTGTGCGCCCTGGATCTCGTCCTCACCCTGGGAGTGGTCAAGCGGCTGCGTGACCAGCAGAACCTCCTCACCGAGCTGGGCACCGGCACGTCAGGTCCCGCCGTGGGGGAGCGGATCGGGGACTTCGCCGCCCTGACGGTCGGCGGGGAGATCGTCGCCCGCGACCGCATCGCCGAGGAGACGCTGGTCGCCTTCTTCTCCCCGACCTGCGGCCCCTGCCGGAAGAAGCTGCCCGGCTTCGTCGCGTACGCCGGTGCCCTGCCCGGCGGGCGGGACCGGGTCCTCGCCGTGGTGGCCGGCTCGGCCGAGGCGGCCACCCCCTTCGTCGACGCCCTCGCACCGGTGGCCCACGTGGTCCTGGAGGAGACCGACGGCGCGGTCGGTGCCGCCTTCCAGGCCACCGCGTACCCCACGGTCCTCCGCGTCGCCCGCGGCGGGGACGGCGAGGTCGTCGTCACCGACGACCGTGTCGATCTCGACCGAGCCACCCGGGCCGTGGCATGACATCCCCGACGGCTTCCCGCGGGGCACCGGCCCCCGCCCGGGACCGGAAGGCCGGCGTCCTGCGCAACGCCGTCGCCGCCGGCGTTCTCGCCCTCCGCGCCGCCCCCGGCATGCTCGCCCTCTTCACGGCGGTCACCCTTCTCTCCGCCGTCCTCCCGGTGGCCGCCGCATGGTGCACCAAGGCCCTCCTGGACGGCATGACCACGGGAGCCGGGGCCCGCGCCCTCCTCGGTCTCGGCGCCGCGCTGGCGGGCGCCGGACTGCTCACCGCCCTCGCCCCGCACGCCGCCCGCTACCTCCGCTCCGAGCTGGACCGGGCCGTCGGACTGCTCGCCCAGGACCGGCTGTTCGCGGCCGTCCAGGGATTCACCGGACTCGGCCGCTTCGAGGACCCCCGCTTCCTCGACCGGCTCCGGCTGGCGCAACAGGCCGGGCGCATGTCCCCCAACCAGTCGGTCGACGGCATCCTCGGCACGGTGCAGGCCGCCGTCACCATCACGGGTTTCCTCGGTTCGATGCTGGTGCTGAGCCCGGTCATGACCGGACTCGTCCTCGCCGCCGGCCTCCCGGTGCTCGCCGCCCAGCTCACCCTCGCCCGGCGCCGGGCCCGGATGTTCTGGGACATCGGCCCCGCCGAACGCCGGGAGGTCTTCTACGCCGACCTGCTCACCACCGTCGACGCGGCCAAGGAGGTACGGCTGTTCGGCCTCGGCACCTTCCTGCGGGGCCGGATGCAGTCCGAACGCCGGTCCGCCAACGCGGCCAAGCGCGCCGTCGACCGGAAGGACCTCCTACTCCAGTCCGGCCTCGGGCTCCTGGCGGCCGCCGTCTCGGGCGGCGGCCTGCTGTGGGCGGTCCACGCCGCGCGCACCGGCGCCCTGTCGATCGGTGACATCACCGTCTTCATCGCCGCCATCGCGGGCGTGCAGAGCGCGCTCACCGCCCTGGCGGGCGAGATCGCCCTCACCCACCAGGCCCTCCTGATGTTCGACCACTACGCCGCCGTCACCGAGGCGGGCCCCGATCTCCCGGTCCCCGCCCGGCCCCGCGCCCCCGAACCGCTGCGCCACGGCATCGAACTGCGGGACGTCTGGTTCCGGTACTCCGATGAGCACCCCTGGGTCCTGCGCGGCGTCGACCTCACCATTCCGCGCGGCCGGTCGCTCGCCGTGGTCGGCCTCAACGGGGCCGGCAAGTCCACCCTGGTCAAACTCCTGTGCCGGATGTACGACCCGACCCGGGGCGCCGTCCTGTGGGACGGCGTCGACATCCGCGCACTCGACCCCGGGGAACTGCGCCGCCGCGTCGGCGCCGTGTTCCAGGACTACATGACCTACGACCTCACCGCGGCCGAGAACATCGCCCTCGGCGATCTCGACGCCTTCGACGGCCACGAGGACCTCGGCGGCGACCCCCGCGTCCGCGCTGCCGCCGAACGGGCCGGGATCCACCCCCGGCTCGCGGACCTTCCCCAGGGCTACGACACGCTGCTGTCCCGCAGGTTCTTCCCCGGCGCGGAGCAGGATCCCGCCGCGGGGGTCGAACTCTCCGGCGGACAGTGGCAGCGCCTCGCCCTCGCCCGCGCCCTCCTGCGCGACCGGTGCGACCTGATGATCCTGGACGAGCCCTCGGCGGGCCTGGACGCCGCCGCCGAGCACGAGATCCACACGGCCCTGCGGCGCCACCGTGAAGGCCGCACCAGCCTGCTGATCTCCCACCGCCTCGGGGCCGTACGCCAGGCGGCGGCGATCGTCGTCCTCGACCGGGGCCGCGTCGTGGAACGGGGCGACCACGAGTCCCTGATGGCGGCGCGGGGCACGTACGCGCGCCTGTTCACCCTCCAGGCCTCCGGCTATCAGGCCGCCACGGATCGCGACGATCCCGACGACGCCCCGCCCCGGACCAAGTCCCCGACCGCGACTCCCGCTGCGGTGGCAGGAGGCCGGGGATGACACCCGCCCCCGCTCCCGGCCCCCACCGCCCGCCGCGGTCCGGTTTCCGGGGCCCGTCGCTTTTTCGTACCGCGCAGCCGTCCCCCGACGCCGGACCGCCGGCCCCGCCCGGCCCGGACATCGGCCTCCTCGGCCCCGGACCGCGCCGTTCCCCCGGGGTCCGGACCGGCCTCGCGCTCGCCGTCGGCGCCGCCTGGCCGGCCGCCGGCGCCCTGGGGGCGGGCGGCCGGCCGGCCTCGGCGCTGGCCGCCGCCGTGATCGCCGCCGTGCTCACCCTGGCCCTGGCCGGGATCGTCCTCCTCGGCCGCCGGCTGGTCGTCGTCACGGTGCGGGGCGAGAGCATGCGGCCCGCCTACCGCGACGGCGACCGCCTGCTGGTCCGGCGCGGACCGGGGCGGCCCCGGCGGGGGGACGTGGTCGTCCTGGTGCCGCCCGGCGCCCGCCACTCCCGGCACTGGATCGTCAAACGGGTGGCCGCCGCGCCCGGTGACCGTGTCCCGCGCGGTGACGTTCCCGCCCTGACCGCCGTCCCCGAGGCCCACGTTCCGCCCGGACGCCTGGTCCTCCTCGGCGACAACCCTCCCGCCAGCATCGACTCCCGGCAGGTCGGATACTTCCCCGCGGACACCCTGCTCGGCGTGGTCCTCCGCCCCCTGACCTGACCCCCGGCCGGCCCGCGCGGGCTCTTTTTCAGGAGATCCCGTGATCCTTCGCAGTCCCCTCCCCGATGTCGTCCTGCCGGACGTCACCGTGTACGAGCTGCTGTTCGGCGCGCTCGACGACGGGGACCGGGAGCGGGACGCGCTCGTCGACGGGATCACCGGCCGGACTCTCACCTACGGTGAACTCGCCGAGAGCGTCGACCGGTTCGCGGGGGCGCTCGCCGCGCGGGGGCTGCGACCCGGGGACGTGGTGGGGCTGAACGCGCCCAACTCCTCGTCTGTGCGCGGTGGTCAACCCCGGGCGGGAAGGTTCCAGCGGGTGCCATCGGGGATGTACCGCACGTACGCGCTCCCGTCGGTCTCGCGGGTGTAGGCGAACCGGTCGTGCGCGGGGCGGCCGGCGGTGTTCCACCAGCGCCATGCGTTCTCGACCTGGCCCCAGAGGGCGGGGTCGCCGCCGCAGGTGACGAGTCCGGTGTCGTCGCCGGCGAGGGGCGTGCGGCCCCATGATCCGTCGGGGCCCTGGATCTGGAGTGACAGGGTTCCGGCTGCGTCGCGGTGGTAGACGAGTTCTGCCTCGGGCAGGTGGAAGGCGAGGAGGAGGCGGAAGGGGTAGTGCTCGCGGATGTCGGCGGCCGTGACAGCCGTCGGCCTGGTCGTCGTTTCGGGGAGGAGCGGGGGCCGCTGCCGAGCCGGGTACGTCCGGGCGTCCGTACGGGCGGCCATGAAGCGGCCGGACGTCGCGGTGAAGCGGCCGGCGGCGTGGCCGGTCTCGTCGACCTCCAGACGGGCGATTCCGCCTTCGATGCCGAGGGCGATGTCGGACACGATGACCGTTCCGGGCTTGCTCTGCTCGATCCAGGCCGCGGGGATGGCCGGTACGGAGCAGGTGGCGATGATCCGGTCGAACGTTCCCCCGGTGGGGTAGCCGAGGGTGCCGTCGCCGACGGCCAGGTGCGGGGTGTAGCCGATGAACTTCAGGCGCTCTTGCGCGGTGTTGACGAGGGCGGGGTCGATGTCGACGGAGTGCACGAGGTCGTCGCCGAGCCGGGCGCTGAGCAAGGCGGAGTTGTAGCCGGTGCCGGTGCCGATTTCGAGGACGCGGTGATAGTCCTCGACGGCCAGGTCTTCGAGCATGCCGGCCATGAGGCTGGGCAGGGTGCTGGACGATGTGGGGATGCCGGTCCACGCGGTGTCGTCGACCCGTTTGGCGGTGTCCGGGTCGAGGGCGGTCACGAGGGTCTGGTCGCTGTAGACGGTGGCGAGATCCTCGGGCGTGATCGCACCGCTGTGCATGCGCCATACGGCAATGCCCCTGTCGTTTGTCTCCTGCTGGAACCAAGTGCGTACGAGCACATGCCTGTAGACGTTTGCGAACGCCTGCGCCCACTCGGTGCTTCGGATGGCGCCGGCCTGAACGAGGGTGGCCGAGAGGGCGACCATGTGGGGCCGTACCTCTTCGCAGTGGGGCTTGCTCATGCGGGTACTCCTCGTAGTTCGTCGGCGATGGCCTGGGCGATGGGCAGGCCGGTGCGGTGCTGGATCCAGTCCCACTGGCCGCACGGGTTGGCTTCCAGGAAGACCCATTCCCCGTCGGGGGTAACGATGAAGTCCATGGCGGCGAACCTCAGGTCGAGGTCTTTCATGTAGCGGTGCACGCCGTCGGCGACGTGGTCGGGGGTGTCGGTGGTGCGGTAGGCGAGGGAACCGTAGTCGCTGCGCCAGTCGGTGTGTGCGGCCTCGCTGCCCGCGTGGATCTCGGCGGCGAGCAGGCGCTCACCCACGACGGTGAGGCGTACCTCGTGCGCCTTGTCCACCCATGCCTGGAACAGGTGGGCGGTGGCGTCAAGGCCGGCGAGGTCGGCGAGGTCGGCCTCGGTGACGCGACGGGTGTACACGGTCTTGAGCTGGTCGCCCTCAATGAACACCGGCGTGGCGACCGGCTTGCAAATCACCTGTCCGCCGACATCACCGACGAACGCCTTGACGGCGTCCGGCGTGTTGGTGATGAGCGTCGGCGGGATGGACAGGCCGGCCCGCTGCGCGGTGGCGAGCTGGAGGGGCTTGTACTCGGCGCGGGACATAGCGGCCGGGTGCGAGACCCACCGGCAGTCGAGCGCGGTGATGATGCCGCCGAGACCGGCGCGGGCCTGGGCGGCGGCGAACCGGCGCTCGGGCTCCGACATGCCGTCGGCAAACTCGAAGGGGTTCGGGGCGCGGTAGTAGACCGCTGCGACGTCGGACAGGTCAAGGGCGCGGTGGGCGGTGGTGAGTCCGCCGGCCCACCCCCGCCGGGCGTCGATGCGCCCGGCGAGGGAGAGCTGCTGCGGAAACTCGGCGGTGTCCATGCGGAACACCTCCGCCCCACCGTCCGTGAGGGCCTGGACGACGCGATCGGTCGGCCAGTCGGTGCGTGCTGCGATCACGAGGACGGTGGGCATGGGGTCAGTCCTTCGGGCCCTCGTCGAGGGGCGGCGGGCTGGTGGTGGATCCGTCCGGCACGGTCGGCGTCTCCGTCTGCATGAAGGGGAGCGGTCCGCCGTAGAGGGAGAGGGAGACCTGCTGCGCGTCGTCGTAGACGGCCAGGGGGATGGTGATCGGCTGCTGGGGGGTGCGGGCGAACTGGAGGATCCACGGGCGGTCGCCCTGGGTGCTCGGCGGCTCGCTGGTGTGTAAGCCGCGCGTCCGCTCGGGCGCGAGCGGGAACACTTCCCGCGGGTGGGCGATGGTCGTCGTGCTCATGTGCTGTTCCTCCTGCATCAGTTGGCCTCGCCGGATGGCGGGGCGGCGTGTGGTGCGGTGGACCGTCCCGCGCGCAGAGAGCAGCACATGCTCGGGACGGGGCTTGTAGGCTCGGGCGTGGCGGGTCGGCCCGGGGTCCCTAATACTCCGGGGCGGCCCGTTCGCTACGTCCAGCGTCGTCGGAGGCTGGTCATCCCCATGTACAGGCGGTCGCGGATGCCGGTGCGGTGCATGTACTCGTCGATGCCATCCTGTCCCGTGCCGGGCGGGATCGGGTCGAGCCCCAGGGCGACGACTGCCAGACCGCCGAGGGCGATGTGAGACATCCACTGTCGTGACGTGGGAGGCAGGCGCATCACGGTCGTGGGGTGGCCGTAGGACAGGGCGGCGGTGCCGGCTCGAAGCATCACCCGCCCGCCGATGTTCGGCGTCTTCTGGGACGCGGGGGCGAGGCAGAGAGCGTGCGCCATGTCCAAGAGGCCGGTTTCCACCGTCGTGGGCGTCTCGCCGTTGCGGCGGGGGCCGGGATGCCCGATGAACAGCCACGCCAACGGGCCGGTGTCCACGGTTGTTTCGGTCCACCTGGCCGTTATGAGTGTGGCGACGAACCCGGAGCCCGGGATGGGGCGGATGGGGTGGGGAGCTTGGGCGGTCAGCGGCATGGGATCTCCGCCCACACGCACTTTCCGAAGGGCTGGTCCTCGCAGCCCCACATCCCGCCGCAGACCGCGTCGAGGATGAACAGGCCGTGTCCGCGGGTGCGGTCGGTGGACTCTGGCCGGTGGCGCGGTCGACGACGTACAGGGTCGTACACCTCGACCCGCGTTCGCGCGTCGTCGATGTGGAGGACGACCCGGATCATGTCGCCCGGCTCGGTGCCGTAGCGGTACGAGTTGGTGACCAGTTCGCTGGTTACCAAGGTGACGTCGTCGAGGTGTGTGCCGGACGCGGTCGGCGACGTCTCGCACACGTACGTGCGGACGAAGTCTCGGGCATGAGCGGCCGATTCGATCGCGCCGGCGAGCAGAAGCACGTTCGGGGTGCCGGTCGGCGGGGAGCAGCACGTCATCACTTCGGCGTGCGGCGGGGTGGTGCTGGTGTCGATCGCGGACCGGCCCACGGCCGGATTCCGCGTGTCGGGGTCGTTGGACACGGGTGACCGTCCTCTCGCTTCACTGCGACAGGTCCGCCCCGGGCGCCACTCGTTCGGGGCGGATTTTTCCACTGGCCCGCCTGTGCCCTCGGCACGAACATACGAGGTCAGGCGGCCTCGTTGGCGAGAGCGCGGGTGGAGGGCCGTGTGTGGACACAGCTTCGCCACCCGTTGTTGTGCCGTCGCCACCGAAGTCCCGCTAGCGTGACCTACAGAGCGCACCCCCTTCAACTAGCCCCATCGGAAGGAAGAGAGCGTGACCAACAGGAAGCCGCTGGACGCAGAGTCCAGCCCCAAGGCAGCGTACGGCGCCCATTTACGCAGGATGCGCGACGAACGGGGGTGGAGTCAGGAGGAAGTAGCTACCCGATCGGCATACTCCAGCCAGCACATTTCCGCTGTCGAAACTTGCCGTAAGCCACCCTCCCTTCCGTTCTCGCTGAAGATGGACGAGGTTTTTGAAACCAAGGGCTCCGAGGGCTCGTTCGAGCGCCGGTGGCACAGGACCAGACCGGGGCCCCTCTTGGAAGGTTTCCCGGAGTACGTGGCCAACGAAGGGAAGGCCGTAGAAATTCGGCTGTACGAAATTGGCATCATCCCGGGCCTGTTGCAGACGCCCGGATACGCTCGCTGCCTGGCCGACAGCAACGTTCGACGTGGCGCGATCACGCCTGAACGGGCGGAGCGCCGCGTTCGGTTCCTCGGGCAACGGCAGGACATCCTCGATCGCAGCAATCCGCCGATGCGACTGATAGTCATGGACGAGAGCTGCATCCGCCGGGAAGTCGGCGGCTCCCAGGTCATGGCCGAACAGCTTGACCGACTGCTGGACGTCGCAGAACAGCCCAACACTGTCATGCAGATTGCCCCCTTCACGCGGGGCGAGCAACGGGCGCTTGATCTGCCGCTCAACCTGCTGACTCTCCCGGACATGACCGTTCTTGCGTACGCCGAATCGCAGATCCGAGGCCACATGGAGCGCCACACGGGCTCGGTGCTCGGGCTGCTCACGGCCTACCATCACTTGCAAGCCGAAGCCCTACCGCACGCGGCATCAGTGGCCATGATCCAAGAAGCACGAAAGGCTTACCCGTGACGACCGAGCACCCGCAGTGGTTCAAGTCCTCTTACAGCAACAACGACGGCAACTGCGTCGAGGTCGCCACGAACCTCGTTGCCCGGCGTGGCGTCGTCCCCGTCCGTGACTCGAAGGTCTCCGACGGTCCCGCGCTCAGCGTCTCTGCCTCCGCGTTCGCGTCGTTCACGGCCGGCGTCAAGGCCGGTCAGCTCGGCATCTGACGCGCACGCCGTCCAGCACGACAAAGACGCCCCCCGTACGGCCCCTCAGGGCCGTACGGGGGCGTTGGCGTCAGGTGCGGGTGGCCTGCCGCAGGGGGACAGGGCGAGGCCGACCAGGGCGACCCCCGGCAAGATCCTCCGCAAGGAGCTGCGGTCACTGCCCCTCGGCGACGGCTCCTGACCCCTCCGCGGACCCGGGCTCGGACCCGGGCTCGGACCCCGCCCCGGCCCCGGCGGCGAAGTGGTCCAGCGCGGCCGCGGTCGGCGCGGCGATCGCCGGCCGCAGCGCCGTGCGGACATCGGGCGCGAAGTGCGGCGAGTGGTTGGGCGCGGGCGGCTCCCCGTCCGGGCGTTCCTCGCCCGCCACGCCCAGCATCCAGTACACCAGCGGGATCCCGGATTCCCCGTGGATCCCGGCCCCGGCGTCCCCGAACAGCGGGAAGTCCTCCGTCGCCAGCGACCCCGGCCACGGCAGCACCCGCCCCGGCCCGAGGAGCCGCGCGTGCGCGCCCCACGCCGCGGCCGTCGCCGCCGGATCGCAGCGCAGCGCGGCGGACCGGGACACCACCGTCACCTCCGGGTCCCGGGGCGCGCCCGCGGCCACGCTCTCGCCGTGCGCGATCCGGCGTACGGCGGCCAGTGCCCGGTCCAGCGACGCCTCGTTCGCGGCGCGCACCCCGACGCCGAGCGTGGCCCGGTCCGGGATCACGTTGGCGGCGGTGCCGGCCCGCAACGTGCCCACATTCACGGCGACTTGGGCGGACGGGGCGGCCTCGCGGGACACCACGCCCTGCAGCCGGGTGACGACGGACGCGGCGGCCAGCACCGGGTCCACCGCCAGGTGAGGGGTGGCGGCGTGGCCGCCCCGGCCGTGCAGCGTCACGTCGAGGACCACGCCGGCCCCGGTGACGGGCGGGCCGCCGTCCGTCATGTGCGCGACGGTGCCGGACGGCAGCGGGGCGGCGTGCTGGGCGAGGACGACGTCGGGCCGGCCGAACCGTTCGTACAGCCCGTCCCGCAGCATCGCCTCCGCCCCGGTCAGCGTCTCCTCGGCGGGCTGGCCCACCACCACGAGCGTGCCCCGCCACCGCTCGGACAGGGCGGCGAGCAGCTCCGCCGCGCCCGCCGCCGCCGCGAGGTGCAGATCGTGGCCGCAGGCGTGCATGGCGTCGTTCCGGCTGGCGTACGGCAGGCCCGTCTCCTCCCGCATCGGCAGCGCGTCGAGTTCCGCCCGCAGCCACACGCTCGGCCCGGGCCCGTTCCGCAGCACCGCGACCACCCCGTGGCCGCCCACTCCGCGCGTGACCTCCAGGCCGGCCGCCGCGAGCCGCTCGGCGAACACCTCGGCGGTACGGGCCTCTTGGCCGGAGGGCTCTGGATGCGCGTGCAGGTCCAGGTAGAGGCCGAGGGCCGGCCGCAGCACCTGCCCGGCCCGGACGAGCAGATCCGCCTCACCGGAGCCGGGCCCGGAGCCGAAGCCGGAATCAGGGCCGGCGCCGGGAACACGGGACGGGGACGGGACGGTCGAGGTCATCGGCGCACTCCGGGAGAGGAACGGCCCGGGCCTCCGTCACGGGTGCGACGGAGGCCCGGAACAGGCGTACGGAACAAGAGAGTCGTTGAAGCCGAGGGCTCAAGGGAAGGGATGCGGGGCCATCCGGATCTCCGCCTCGGTGAGGTCCGTGTCCCGGTGCCCGCCGCGCCGCAGCGCGGTGCGCAGCCGGGGCATGAGCACCGCCCGCTGCCGGTTCCAGCCGAAGTCGATCGGCAGCAGTCCCGGCACCACCATGGCCACCGTCCGCAGCCCCATCCGCTCCTGCTCCGGCGAGGTCTGGTCGACCACGATCACGTCGTGGCCCGCGCCGACGAGCGCGTCGCGCACCACCGCCACGTCGTCCCGCAGATCGCCGGTGCGCGGCCGGCCGTGCCCCTGCCAGTCCGCGTACACCTCGTCGAACGGGCGGGCCTGTGACGGCTCCAGGTAGCCGCGCGCGTACGACGCCATGCGCGGCAGCCCGTACAGCTGCGGATGGTCCTTCAGATGCCGTACGAGCCCGAAGTCGTCGGCCATCGCCTCGAGTTCGTCCCGCCGCTCGGCGGTCTGCCGGGTCAGGTGCGGGATGTAGCTGAGCACCTCCGACAGCGCTCCCTCGACCGCGGCGCGCGGATCCAGCGAGGCGGCGGCCGCGAACGACAGGGTGCCGGGCCCGCCGTCGCGCCGGACGCCGACCACCGTGACGGCCGGCACCGGCAGGTCGATCCGGTTGTCGAAGGCGTGCACGTCGTAGCCCTGGAGGGCGGCCCGCTCGACCATCGCGGCGGCCGTCGGGCTGCCGAGCGTCCCCAGGTCGATCCGGGGCAGCCGGGCCGCCCCGTACCAGCCGTTGAGGAACGAGTCGCGCTCGATCAGCTCCAGCAGCCCGCCGAGCACCGCCTCCTCCAGACAGCCGCCGATGGCGCAGCCGTTGGAGCACTCGAAGACGAAGTCGTCGCCGGCCAGCGGCGCGCTGTAGTAGACGAGACGCGACGGCACGAGGACGGGCCGCTCGTCGCGCAGCGACCAGCCCCACTCCCACGGGATCGGCTGAGCCGGGTCGAACGGCCGGACCAGCGGGTCGTCCCGGTATGTCTCCGGGCTGTACACCCCGCACTCCAGCGGGTCGACGGCGTCGGCGCCCAGCTCGTCGTACGCCGCGACGACCGGCGCCTGCCCGCCGCGCCGGTGCGTGCCCGCGTACCGCTCCAGGCCCTCCAGGAAGGCGAGCCGGCGGCTGGTGGCGAAGGAGTTCTCCTGCCCGCTCCAGGTGACGTCGTGCAGGCCCGCGTAGCCGCGGATGAACACGCTGCCGGCCACCGGCGCGGTCGTCGACGAGGTGACGTCCGTCCAGGTCGAGGCGCCCAGCGCGCCGCACACCGGATTGGCGAGCGCGTCCACCGGCATCGGGATCGCGAACGCGGAGCGCAGCCGGTAGCCGTCCGGGTCCGGCTTCGGCCGGGAGACGAGGCTCAGCGGCGCGACGTCCGCGGCCTCGGGCACCCGGGCGCCCGGACCGCAGTCCGGGCAGAGCGGATCGGCGAGCAGGGGGTACGTGCGGACCGTCAGGTTCCCCAGGTCGAGCCGGGTCACCTGGGGCAGGGCCCGGTCGGCCGGGTGCTCGGCGGGCGGTACCGGAAGCACCGCCGAACCGTCCAGAACCGCTTCGACCAGCGCGGTCACCGAGTCGTGGACGTGCGCGGGCAGCAGCGGCCAGGCGCCTGCCGGGCGCGGCCCGTCGAGGCCGCCGAGTTCCAGCGCGTCGCGTTCGCTGCGGCTGCGCAGCCGCTGCCAGCGCAGTGCGAGGCAGCGGCCGCAGGCCGGGGCGGTGCCGTCGCCGCCCCAGGGGCCGACGAGGACGGCCGAGGCGGTCAGATGCACCCGGGCCGCCGGTCGGTCGGCCGCCCACACGTCCGGCGCGTCGCCGTCCCCGCCGCGCGCGGCGACCGCGCCGACCGTCACCACCCGGGGCGCGCCGGCGCCGAACCGGCCCTCCAGGGTGGCCTGGAGGGCGGCGCGGGCCCGCTCCATGGGCTGGGCGAGCGGCCGGGGCGTGGTCGTCGTCATGACTTCTTCGTCCAGCGGAAGGTGCGTGCCGCGAGCACGCCGAAGATCGCCGCGAACACGACGAGCCCCAGACAGCCGATGCCGATGTCGGCGAGGTCGCCGCGGCCGGTCAGCGAGCCGGACACCGCGTCGTTGAGGTAGCGCAGCGGCAGCACCAGCGAGATCTTCTGCAGCCAGTCCGGCATCGAGTCCAGCGGGAAGAAGGAGCCGGACAGGAAGGCCATCGGCAGCATGATGAAGTTGGCGATGCCGGCCACCGACTCGGGGGTGTCGGCGATGCTGCCGATGGTCACCCCGAGCAGCAGGAAGCTGGTGATGCCGAGGATCAGGACGGGGATCAGCAGCGGCCAGCGGGACGCGGGCACCAGGCCGAAGCCCGGCAGCATCGCGACGCCCACGAACAGCACCGCCTGCGCGAGGCCGACGCCCAGCGCGAGCACGTACCGCGAGCCGATGACGGCGGACAGCGGCGCCGGGGACATCCGGATCATCCGCAGGATGTCGTCCGCCCGCCACTGCATCAGGGTGAAGCCGATGCCGAAGACGGCGGCGTTGGCGACACCCCAGGAGAGCACGCCGGACGCGGTGTACGACAGATACGAGAAGCCGCTCTCCTCGACGGCCTTGCCGCGGAAGACCAGGCCGAAGACGACGAGGAAGACCAGCGGGAAGGCGAAGGTGAAGAAGACGGTCGTCTTGTCCCGGACCTGGGCGCGGTAGCCCGCGGCGGTCAGGGCGGAGTAGGCGCTCATGCCTGCTGCTCCTGGTTGTTCGAGGCGTGCTGGGACGCGAGGGGGGACTGCCGGGCGGTGAGTTCGAGGTACACGTCCTCGAGGCTGGGGGTACGCGTCTGCACCCCGTCCAGGCCGCCCCGCGCGTCCAGCGCGGACAGCACCTGGCCGGTGGCGCGGGTCTCCAGGACGAGATGCCCGCCCTGCACCATCACCCCGTCCACGCCCGGCAGTTCGCGGGCCTGGTCCTCGTCGATCCGGCCGAGCGGGACGAGCAGCCGGCTGCTCGCGCCGAAGGTGTTGATGAGGTGCTGCGGCTCGTCGGTGACGACGAGCCGGCCCGCCACCAGGATGCCGACGCGGTCGCAGAGCGCCTCCGCCTCGTCCAGGTGATGGGTGGTGTAGACGATGGTGCGGCCCTCCGCCTTCAGATCCCGCAGCACCTCCCACAGATCGCGCCGGCCCTCCGGGTCGAGCGCGGCCGTCGGCTCGTCCAGGAAGATCAGCTCCGGCCCGTGCACCAGCGCGGACGCGATGGCGAGCCGCTGGCGCTGGCCGCCTGACAGGTTGTCGACCCGGATGTCGCGCATCTGGCCGAGGCCCACCGCCTCCAGGGTCTCGTCCACCGCCTTCGACGGCGCGCCGAACAGCGCGGCGACGGTCCGCAGATGCTCGTGGACGGTCTGCCGGACGAAGAACGCCGACGACTGGGTCTGCACGCCCATCCGCGGCAGCAGCGCGGTGTTGCGCGGCCACGGCGACTCGCCGAACACCGCGACCGAGCCGGACTCCGCCTTGCGCAGCCCTTCCATGATCTCCACCAGTGTGGACTTGCCGGCGCCGTTGGGGCCGAGCAGCCCGAAGAACTCGCCGCGCCGGATCGTCAGGGAGACCCCGTCGACGGCTTTGCGGTCGCCGTAGGTCTTGGTCACCGCGTCGACCGCGACGGCCGGCACGGCCACGGCATCCGTGGAGGGGGAGGGGGAGGTCATACGGGTACCTCATTCATGAGTTGCGTGTTCTTTCGCCGTCGGGAGGTCTGGGGGGTGGGCCTCGGGCCGTCGGGGGCGGCCGTCAGGGAAGGAGGGTCACCGGGTCACCGGATCACCAGCAGGACGACGGCCGTGGCGCTGCCGGCCACCGCGAGCAGGACGCAGCCGGCCGCCGTGACCGCGTAGGAGGTGTACACCCGGCGGGCCCGCGCGGGGTAGGCGGCGACCGCGTCCCGGCCGCCGCCGCGGCGCAGCAGCAGATAGGCGCGGGTCTCCGGGGCGAGCCCGACCGTGCCCACCAGATGGCTGAGGATGCGGTAGCCGTCCAGCGGCGGCAGCGGGACCAGGTTGCTCAGCGCCTGCACGATGCCGATGAACAGCGCCCCGGTGAGCGGCGGCCGGGCCGGGTCCGCCGGATCCAGCAGCGCCCACCACAGCGCGAACGGCAGCAGCAGCACCAGGTTGACGTGCGCGCCTGCCGCGGCCACCACCAGTTTCGCCCGAAGTCCGGGCAGGAACAGGTAGTTGTCGACCGTGCAGTACATCATCATCGTCGGGAAGCGCCAGCGCAGCCCGATTTCCGTGACGATTCCGCCGTAGCGGCGCGCGGAGATCCCGTGGGCGAGTTCGTGCAGACAGATGCTGAACCACAGGAAGATCGCGAACGGCACCAGCACCCAGGGGCGGATCACCAACTCCAGCATCCCGTCCCAGAACGCCGGAGGGTCGGCGAGCACCGCCACGATCATCGCCAACGAGGCCGCCACCAGCGGGATTTGAATCCACGGTCCCAGTATCGGGGACATGATCGCGTGCAGCCGCGACGCGGTCCGGTGGGCGTCGGACACCGTCCGGCGGGTGCCCTTCCAGAAAGTGTTGGCCGGGGCGGGCGGCGGCTCGGGCGGTGCCGGGTCCGGCGCCCCGGCCAGCAGCCCGCGGGTGCCGAGCAGCCCGAGCAGCCGGATCCACTGCTCGTCGGGCAGCCGGCGCCGGAACCGCTCCGCGTACGCCGTGACGACGGCGTCCTGGTCGCGGGTGCCGTCGAGCAGGCCGAGGACGAACCGCTCCCTCGGGCCGATCTCGAACGTGGCGCCGCTCACCGGGTGTTTGACCAGATGGACGGTGCGCGGGCCGCGCAGCACCGCCGGACCGATCAGGGCACCCGGGCGCATCTCCGGCCGGTAGCCGCGGACGGCGGCGGCCCGGTCGGCCGCGCTCGCCCCGGCGGCGGTCTTGGCGGTGCCGGGGGCCGCGGCGCTCCGCGCGCCCGCTCCCGGCCGGTCGGCGGCGGTCACGAGGCGTCCTGCCGTCTCGGCAGGGACTCGCGCAGCACCCGGCCCAGGACGAACGCCAGATACGCCTCGTCCCGGATCGTCACATGCAGCCGGTTGTTGGTCATGTGCATGTACGGGGAGAGCAGCCGCGGCAGCACCGCGTCCACCCGGGTCGCGGTCACCAGCGGGGCCGCCTCCGGATCCGCCGTGCGCTCCTGGCCGGTGTCCTCGCGCGCCGGACCGTCCCAGGCCGGGAACGCCAGCTGCCCGCGCTCGGTGAGGTCCACCACCCGGTCCTTCAGCTCCAGGCAGTGCTCGGCCCAGCCGCGCAGGAACTCCGGCAGCCGGGCCGGCTCGCGGCTCGCGACCGCCTCCCGCAGCTGCGCGAACCGGGCGCCGAGCGACGGCGCCATCTTCTCGTACGTCTGCTCGTACTCGGACGAGCCGATGAACCCGGTCCCCGGGAACAGCCGGTGCCAGAAGGCGTAGTACGAGTCGAGATAGTCGGCCAGCCGGTCCTCCTCGGGCAGGAAGCAGCTCGCCATCACCATCATCAGCTGCGCCGAGGTGCCGAGCAGCACCGTCCGCAGATGCAGGTTCATGCTCCGGTACGCCTCCAGGACCAGGTCGCTGGAGCGCCGGAAGTGCCACTCCGCCAGCTCCACCCCGGCCGGGCCGCCGTACTTGGCGTACTCGGGGGCGTAGACCTCGTACGAGAAGGAGTTGTTCGGCCGAAGGTTCATCTGGCCGTCCGGGCCCATGTACTTCTCCCGGTCCTCGCCCGGGAACTCGATGTCGAACAGCGAGTTGTAGAAGTCCTTGAGGAAGCCGGAGTCCACCTCGTACAGGGCGGGGCGGCTCTTGAGGAAGCCGTCGATGGCCTCCTCGGCGCGCCGGCGCACCCCGGCCTCGGCGTCCGGGCCGCTGGGGCGCAGCCGCAGCCGGATGTGCGGCCCCTCCAGCCAGTAGTTGATGAAGAAGTAGCCGTCGATCAGACCGTCCTCGGTGAGCCGGTCGACCAGCGGACGCACGCACTTCACGAGCAGCGGCTGCGGGTTGGCGGCGTAGAAGACGTGCAGCGCCAGCCAGGGGGAGGAGGCGCCGTCCGGGGCGGCCCGGAAGGCCGCGGGCTCGGTCAGTTCGGGCATGACGGGTCGACCTCCGGGCCGGACTGCGGGGAAGGGGACGGGGAAGGGGACGGGGAAGAGGAGGGGGAAGGGGTGCGGGTGGTGAAGGTCTCGACGGCGAGCTCGGCGACGTGCCGGCCGCGCTCCGAGGTGACGTGCAGGGCGTCCTCGGCGGGCAGCATCTCCCGGAAGGTCACCCGGGTGCCCGGGGTCCGCTCCACCAGCGCGTCGAACGAGGACAGCGAGAGCGGGCTGTCGAAGTCGACGTAGATCGGCTTGGCGCCGATCGGGCCCTGGCCGGGCCGGGCGACGGTGGCGAAGCACCGGTCGGCGAGCCCGTGGGTACGCCGCCAGCGCTGCCAGTCCAGGAAGAACACGGTGTCGTCCGCGCCCGCCCGCCGCACCGGGAGGACGTCGGCGAGCGCGGTCCAGGCGCGCCGGGCGACGACCACGGAGCCGTGCCGGACCCGGGGCCTGCGCGTCACCCCCTGCTCGGCCTCGCCCTCGGGCACGCCCGCCCACACGTCGAGGGCGGCCATGGTGCTGGGGGAGAGCAGGAGCAGGGTGCGGGGGATCGCGGGGAGCGCGATCGGCACCAGATAGCCCAGGTAGACGGGGACGACCTCGCGGCCGAGCCGGCGCGAGCGCAGCACCAGCCGGCCGGCCGCCTCGTCGTGCTCGACGTAGAGGTCGTCGAGGTCGATGCGGGCCTCGTCCGGCACGGTGGTCGTCTCGCCGGGGCAGACGATGTGGTGGTCGGTCAGCCGTCCGTGCAGGTTGAGGTTGCTGCTGACCGGGCCGCCGGTGACCTCCGCGAACACGGCGCCGTCCGGGCGCCGTTCGGCGATCTCCGCGCGCAGCGTGTCGGAGAACCCGGTGCCCTCGGCGGCCGTGTCCGACCCCGCGGCGTCGTACAGGTGGGTGAACCGGCTGAAGGGGAAGGCCAGTCCGCCGTACGACTTGTTGAGCACGGCGAGCTGCCCGCCGCCGTCCGGCCGGGACAGCTGGAGGTGATGGCTCTGCGGGACGAACCGCGCGCCGAGCGGGGCGAGTTCGCCGGCCGTACGGTCGAGCAGCGCGGCCGGCAGCTCGATCTCCTCGGCGTCCGGTGTCCCGGGCCGCTCCCACAGGGCGCGCACGCCGTCGTGGAAGTGGGTCCGGGCCCCGTCGAGGGCCTTCATCTCGCGCTGCCCGAGCCAGTTCTCCTCCGGGATGTACGCGCCGTTCTCGTCGAACGGGGCGCGCTTGGAGGTGAACGAGATGTACTGGTCGAAGAAGTCCTCGTGGAAGTCGTGGACCAGGCCGAGCAGGTCGTCGCAGCGTCCGCCCCGGCCGTACCGGGCGAGGAAGAAGCCCATGAGCGTGAGGCGTTGGGGGAGCGTCAGGTCGAACAGCGGCAGGGCGCCCTCGATGGCGCGCAGCGACCGGCCGGTCTCCCCGCTCAGCACGCCCGGTCCGCACGTCAGGTCGCCGCCCGTGTCGACGTCCTCGTACACGAGGGTCTGCGGCAGGGTCGGCTCGGCAGCGCCCAAGTCGGTCTGGGCGTCGAGGAGTCGGGTCCGGAGGGTACGGAGCAGGGTGCGGCACTCCGTGACGTCGGCGTGCGGGTAGCGGTCCAGGCACGCGGCCGGACCGTCCAGGGTGTCCGCGAGCTTCTCGGCCCACGGCGCGCCGAGGGAGCGCAGCGCGTCCTGGTAGGCGCGCAGCGGGTCGCCGCTGTGCACGTCGGTGCGCAGCAGCGGCACCTGCACCATGCCCACGTTCAGCAGCGCCGACGCGTACCGCTCGCACTCCTCCCGGCCGGCCCGGTGCTTCGTCTCCAGCCAGTCGACCAGATCCCGCAGGCGCACCGTCCCGTCCTGGCCGCCCAGCCACTCCAGGAGCCGGTCCAGGGTCCCGCTGCTGCGCAGGAAGAACAGCCGGTCGCGGACCGCGTCGAAGGTCACGGCCGCGCCGTCGTCGCCCGCGGTCGTCTCGTGGCGCACGTAACGGATCCGGTCGGCGTCCCGCTCCCAGCCCGGCGACAGCATCACCGGCAGGTCCTGGCGGCGCGTGTGGTCGGCGGTGATCAGCTCGGTGAGCCGGCTCAGCACCACCACGTTCAGCCGGACATGGCTCGTCCACTCGCCGGAGACGTCCAGCGCGGCCGAGTCGTCCGCCCCGCCGAGCGCCGTGCCGCCCGCGAACGAGGCGAGGCCGACGCCGGTGAAGGTGCTGAACGGGCTGGTCTTGCACGCCGTCCGGTAGAGGTAGGTGAGCGCCGAACGCTCGATCTTCCGCATCCGGTTGGCCGGCCGCGGGCTGGTGTCGTCCAGATACGCGTCGAGGCGTCCGTCCAGCGTCGGCGAGGCCAGCAGCAGCGCCCGCCGGATCCGGTCGTCGGCCAGCGCGCGGCGCAACACGCCCCGGCTCGCCTGGAGTTCACGGGCCAGCAACTCCGGTCCGGTGGCGACCAGTTCCGTGAGGCGGGCCCGGTCGCGCAGCCACGCGGCGGTGCGCGCGCCGGCCTCCGGGTCCCGCTCGGCCACCAGCCGCACGGCGGCCTCGGGGTCGGCCGGCCGCCGGTTGTTGAAGATCTGCCGGCGCAGGTTGAGCAGGCCGCGGCGGGCCGCCGCGTCGCCGGGCAGCTCGTCGGGGCCGGTGGTGGTCGCCTTGACCAGGGCGGCCAGCAGATCGCTGAGGTCGGCGCCGGCCGCGGCCAGGCGCTCCTCCTCGGCCAGCACCTCGTCGGCCCAGGCGCGGGTGCCGGGGCAGCGCAGCCCGTGCACGGTCTCGATGGGCAGCCCGGCCGCGCGCAGGACGAAGCGGTCGCCGGGCTCCCAGCGGGACCCGGCCCGGTCGGCGGATTCCGTGCCGGCCGGCCGGTTCTGGGGGTCGTCCCGGCGGTCGGGGGCGCCGGACGTCGTGGTTGTCATGGGGAAGTCCTCCGAGGCCGTCAGGCGATCTCGTGGTGGAAGTCGGCGGGCTCGGGCCGTTCGTGACCGAGGGGCATGATGAGCAGCGGGGCCTCGTCGCCGTCCATGAGCCCGAGACGCTCGGCGAACGACACGTTGTCGAAGCCCAGCGCCACGCCCGCGCCGACCCCGAGGGCGGCGGCGGCCGTGTAGAAGGTCTGCGAGACGGCGCCGGCGGTGCCGATGGCGAGCCGGTAGCCCCGGTCGCCGAGCGCGTCCAGGACGGCCGTGGTCCGCACGGTCGGCACCAGGACCGCGCCGGCCTGCTCCAGGTTGTAGTTGGCCAGGAAGTAGTTGTCCTGCAGGAACACGCCCTGCGGACCGGCCTCGACCAGGCGCAGGTCGCCGCGGTCCGGGTCGTAGGTGTAGGCGCCCCGCGCGATGCCCTCGACGTGGTTGACGAAGACGTGGACACGGGCGAGCCGGACCGCGCCCTCCGGGTCGGTGTCGCCGGCCAGCCGGGTGGCCGCGCATGCCGCGAGGACCGTCGACAGGTCCCGCGCGGACAGCTTCGTCCGGCTGTCGAACCGGCCGAAGCTGGACCGGCGGCGGCGCAGGGACTGGCGGGTGCCGGCGGCGGGCGCGGCGGGGGCCGGCAGTTCCACCCGCTCGCCGCCGCCGTCGTCCACCGGGGCCGCGGCGGCGGCCAGGGCGCCGGGCGCGGGACGCTCGGCGGCGCCCGCGAGGGTCGCCGCGTGCATGTCCCGTACCGTCACGAAGTCCAGCAGCGTACGGGAGCGTTCGACGTCCCGGTGCGCGACGGCGGGCCGGTGCTCCGGGTCCGTGCCGGCCGGTGCGGGACGCGCGCCGCGCGGCCCGTCCCAGTGCAGCGGCACGACGGCGAACACCGCCTCCTCCTCGCCCGGCACGCCGAGGAGTCCGTTCAGGACGGGCTCGTCGAACCACATCACGGGCGCGATCCGCAGCCCCCGGGCCGCGGCCCAGATCCGCCAGGTCTGCACCAGGGTGCCGATGTCGGTGGAGACCACGTGGAAGCAGAAGCTGTTGTACTTGAAGGAGTTCTGCCAGTACTTGACGCCGAGGATCAGGTACTGGTCGGCGTTCCGGGCCTCGGCGGGCGCGTCCGGGCCCAGGGCCGCGCGCACCCGCTCGGTGACGTCGCCGGTGAGCAGCCGCTGGAGGGCGTGCCGGTGGAGGTCGTAGTAGTGCAGGCCGGGCGTGAGCGGGCCGGAGGGGCCGGACGCCCAGTGGATGCTCACGGGGTAGAGGCCGCCGCCGCCCGCGGTGCCGCGCGACCAGTTGGCGTGCGTGTAGAACGGCAGGCCGGGCAGGTCGGTGTTGGCCTGGATGCCGAGCCGGCGTCCGGTCAGCCCGTACGAGTCCTTCAGCATCGCCGACAGCAGCCGCAGGCTGAAGCCGGCCGGGACCCGGGCGGGGCCCGTGCCGTCGGCGCCCGGGAGCACGCCCGGCAGCAGGCCCGGCGCGATCGGGACGTCGGGCAGGTCCTCGGTGTCCGGCAGGGCGAACGCCTCGGCGTGCGGGTAGTACTTGCCCTTGCGCGGGCCGTCGTCCCAGTTCACGACATGGTCGGTGGGCTCCATCGGGACGCGGCCGCGATGCAGGATGGCCTGCGCGTACTCATGGGCGTACCCCATGGGCTCCCCCTTTCCTCGGTTCATGGCGCGCTCGCGCCGTGGTGCGGACGGATGGCCGGACGGGCGGCCGGAGGGTGGCCGGCCACGAGGCCGGCCGGTGGGCGGTCACGGGAACGGATGCGGTCCTGGGTTCAGATCGGCCTCGGTCAGGTCGTCCGGCCGCAGCCCCGCCGCGCGCAGCGCGGTACGCATCCGGGGCATGTGCCGGGCGCGCTGCCGCGTCCAGCCGAAGTCGAGCGGCAGCAGACCGGGCACCAGCACCTTCACCGTGTGCAGGCCCAGGGCCCGCTGTTCGGGCGTGGTCTGGTCGACGACGACCACGTCGAATCCGGCCGAGGTGACGGCCTCGACCGCGGCGAGCAGGTCGTCCCGTACGTCCGGACCGGAGCCGTCGGCCCGCTCCCAGCGCAGATCGGCGACGGCGAGCGGCGCCGGGGGATCGGACCGCCGGAGCAGGAAGTCGGCGTGCCGGCCCATCTCCGGGACGGCGTAGACCAGCGGATGGTCGTGCAGGCTGGTGATCTTCGTGAAGTCCGCGGCCATCGCCCGGTAGTCGGCCTCGTCCCGCTCGAACCGCTGGAGCAGCTGCACCGAGTCCGTGGCGATCTCGCAGAGCGCCGCGGCGAGCGCCGCCTCCGGGTCCAGGGAGGCCCCGGCGCCGAAGCACATCCGGGCCGTGCCACCGTCGAAGCGCTCGGCGACCCCGGTCACCACGGGCACCGGGAAACCGATCCGGGTGTCGAAGAACCGGGCCCGGTAGCCGTACATGGCCATCCGCTCCACCATGACCCGCGTGAGCGGGTCGGTGCTGGTCGCCGGGTCGATCTCGGTCAGCGGCTGCATGCCGTGCCAGGCGAGCAGGAACGCGTCCCGCTCCAGGACCTCCATCAGGCCGCTGAGTACGGCCTCCTCCAGACTGCCCCCGGAGGCACAGCCGTTGGAGCTCTCCTGGACGAACCGGTGCTCGATCCCCGGCTTGTGGTAGTACGCGAGGATCTCCGGTACGGCGCGGGGGCGGCCGTCGCGCAGCGACCAGCCCCACACCCACGGCACCTCGCGGCCCGAAGTGAACGGCGGCACCCACGGGTTGGCCCGGTGGAAATCGTCCGTGTACAGCCCGGTCTCGCGCGGGTCGACGGCGTCCGGGCCGAGTTCGTCGAGCGACGCGGTCAGGGTGACCGCCCGCCCCCGGGCCCGCATCCCGGCGAACCGCTCCAGGCCCTCCAGGACACCGATCAGGGTGCTGGAACGGTACGTGTCGGCGTGCCCGCCCCAGAACGTCTCGCGCAGGTACTCGCCCGAACGGCTGGAGAAGCAGCCGACGGTGGCGGAGGTCGTCGGCGACGTCACGTCGCACACCACCGACGAACCGACGGCGCCCCAGTGCGGGTTGGCGAACGCGTCCACCGGCAGCCCGTACGACTCCACGTGCCGCACCCGGCTGACGCCCGGCCGGTACTTCGGCGCGGGCCGCAGCGCGAGCGCGGCCGCCTCCGCCGTCAGCGGCTCGGGCGTCCCGCAGGACGGACAGTCCGGCTCGGGCACCACGGGGTGGTGGCGGACCGTCAGCGACTCCAGGTCCACCAGCCACACGTCCGGGAACGGCTCCCGGCCGTCCGGAGGAGCGGCGGCGAGCCGGGCGATGAGCGCGGCCACCGCCTGGGCTGCGAACGGGACGTGGTACGGCCAGGGCCCGGCCTCCCGGGTCCGGCCGCGCAGCTCGATGCCCTCCCGCAGACCGACCGAGCGCACGCCCTGCCAGCGGCGTCCCAGGCACACGGCGCAGCCGGCCCGGCCCGCCACCGGCCAGGGACCGACCATGACCTGACGGCCGTACAGCCGCACGGGCAGCACCGGCTCGACGGGATCAGAGCCGGGACCAGAGCCGGGACGACCAGAGCCGGAACCGGAAGCGGAACCGGAAGGGGCATCGGGACCGCTGAAGCCGGCGGGCCCCGCCGGGGCGGCGAACGCGTCGCTCACCCCGAGGGCCGCGACCTCGATGTCCGGGAGCCCGGGCCCGGGCAGGTGCGCCAAGGCCTGCCGCAGTTCGGCGGCGAAGCGACGGCACGCCTCGGCGCGCGGCGCGGCGGCCCCGTCGACCGGGGCCGCGGCCACCTCAGCGGTCATCGTCGGCCACCTTGGTCAGCAGCACCCGTACGGTGTGGATCCCGGCGGCCGGCAGGTCGGCGCCGTGCGTGGGAACGACGAACGCGTCCCGCCCCGCGGCCCCGAGCCGCTCCAGGACATCGGCCCACGTCGCCGCCGCGGGGGACTCGGCGGGCTCGTCCGACTCCGTCACCGCCACCAGGAACGGGTCGAGGTCGACGAGCAGCGTGTCTCCGGTGTCGGGGGTGCCCAGTACGCCCTCCGCGGCGAGCTGCGCCGTCCCGAGCAGGTCGCGCAGCGCGTCGGTGACCGCGGCCGGCCGGCCGAGCGCGGCGCCGACGGCCCAGTGGGACGTACCGGCCACGTGGTCGGCGGTGTCCGTGGCCACCCGGGTCCGGGCGAGCACCACGGACACCCCGCTGTGCGACTCCTCACCGAGGTCGAGGAGTTCGATGCCGAACCCCAGGTGCCCGGCGGAACGCAGCAGGAACGTCACCTCGGGCGCGTCCGCGAACAGCTCCGGCGCCAGCACCGTCGTACGCCCGGCCCCGCGTACCGCCCGCAGCAGCGCGTCGTACCCGAGCGCGGAGAGCAGCCCCGCCGCCGCGGCCTCGGGCAGCCCGCCGCCCGCGCCGGCCCCGGCCCGCGACGGCTCGAACCGGCGGTCCTGGTTGTCCGGGCCGAACGGCCGTACCGCACCCGCCGGGACCCGGTGCGCCTCCTTCGTCAGCAGCGACGTCGCCGCCAGCCACACGGCCACCGGGTCGCCGCCCGCGCCGGTCGCCGTGACCAGCGCCGCCGGCTCGACCCGCGGCAGCGCCCCGGCCGTGTCGTCATGCTCCGCGGGCAGCGGCACGGCGGGGACGACACGCTCGGCGTACACCGTGGCGGCGGTGTCCAGGGCGCGCAGCCGGGCGCCCGCCGTGTGCTGCACGTCGAAGGCCGTGACGGTACGCCGCCCCGCCCCGCCCAGGCCCAGCTCCACGGCCCCGACCTTCAGCGGCGTCTGGGTGACCGGCTCGTCCGCGTACCGGGTGAACACGCCGACGGACGGGCGCAGCGCGAGCGAACGGCGGTCCAGCTCGGCGAGCGGCCCCTCGGTCGCGTCGTCATCCGGGGCGGCGGCGACCACCGGCTGGAAGACCGGCCGCTCGGGCGCCTCGGCCAGGTCGACCGGCTCCGGCGTACCGGCCGCCGTCGCGCAGAACGGGCAGCGCGGGTGCGGCAGCAGCCGCTCCGCGAGCACGTCGAACGAGGCCATGTCCTGGATCAGCACCTGGCCCCGGGTCTCGGCCGGCAGCGCCTCGGTGACCAGGCGGAACACCTCGTAGCCGAGCAGGTTGCCCAGCATCGCGGCGAGCGGGCCGCGCGGCGCGGCCGCCGCCGTCGAACCCAGCGCGAGACCGCTCCACAGCTCCGCCGCCTCGGCCGCGTCACCGGTCGCGCCGAGCCGCAGCGCGGCGCACGCCGCGCAGGCCGGGGAGCCCGCGCCGCTGACCGGACCGACCACGGCCCGGCCGCCGAACGTCCAGGCGGGCAGCAGCAGCCGGCCCTCCGGCACGCCCTCGCCGAGCAGGGCGAGCGTGGTCCGCAGCGCGTCGCGGCCGCCCGCGGCCACCACAACGTCGTATCCCTCGTACGCGGCCCAGCCGCCCGTGCCGCCGACGCCGACGAAGGAACCGAAGACGGAACCGGAAGCCGAAGCGGAACGGGTCTCCGGCAGGACCACGACCTCGGTCGGGCAGCCCTGCGCGGAGAGTTCCGCCGCCTCGGCGTGCAGCGCGGCGAAGTCCTCCGCCGTGGCGGGGTTCTCGGTCAGCGCGGCCTCCACGGCGACGGCGGCGCAGCCGTTGCGCAGCAGGGACTGCGCGCACCAGCGGGCGACCGGACCGTCGCCGAGCACGGCGACCCGGGTGCCCCGGAAGGCGGCGAAGCGGCCCTCGGCACCGTCGGCGTAGTGGTCGAGGTAGCCGATCTGCTCGGCGAACCGCTCGGCGACCGCCTCGTCCAAGGCGGCCTCCGTACCCGCCTCGGCGGGCGCTTGCACCGGACGGGCGAACCCGCGGGCGTACAGCGCCTGCACCAGGCCGCCGACCATCGCTTTCTGCGGCTCGCCGAAGCCGGTGCAGATCTCGGCCACGGTCCTGCGCCCGTTGAAGTGCGGGACGAGCAGCGTGGCGACCTTGTAGGCGCTCGGTGAGCTGAACTGGAAGCCGCCGTCGGCGTTGTGGAAGATGACGCCCTTCGGCGTCTCGGTGAACAGGACGTCGCGGCGCACCCGGGGACGGGTGCCGGCGGTCTCCTCGTACGGCGTCGTGGACATGCGGGGGTCGCACCTCCGGATCGGGGCCTGTCGGCCGCGTGGATCTGAGAACAGGAGAACAAGGGAGAGCAAGGAAGAACGGGGGAGTGCTGGGGTGGAGCATCCGGCGCCCCGTCGCACGGAGGGCTCGTGGTGGTCCAGGGGCATGGGACACGGAGGAGCCGGACGGGGAACAGAGATGTCAGGGGGATCGAAGGGATCAAAGGGAACGGTGAGATCAGCGGGGGACGTGGTGCTGATGTGACGGGAGAGGCGGTGGGGACGGGAGTCGGGGGCGTGCGTCAGCGTGGGTCGGACCCGGCACGGAACGGGCCGGCCCCGGAGCGGGCAGGGAACGAGCGGTTACGGGAAGGGGAGCCGGTCCCGCGACGGTCAGGTGGCTCCCGAGGGCAAGGCGCGCCTCGCCGTCGCGGTCACGGCCCGGGGGACCTCGTCCCCGGTACGGGCGGTCCGGCGCAGCGCGTGGGCGCGGAACAGCTCGTTCATCCGCAGGGTCCCCGGCTGGTCGTCCTCCAGGAGCCCGTGGTCGAGCAGCCGTTCCAGCAGCTCCTCGGCCTCCGTCTCGGGGATCGCGAGCGCCCCGGCGGTGGCCGGCGCGGTGATCCGGCCGTGCAGCCGGGCCAGCCGCAGATGGGCGTCGGCCAGCGGCGCGGGCAGGCGGCGCAGCGCGCCGTCGAGGGCCAGCGGCACCGACATCCGGGGGTCGTCGGGCAGCGCGAGCCGGGCGGGCAGGTCGCGCCGGAGCCACTCCGCGTAGTCGGCGAGCCGTGTCCGGGGCCGGGTGAGCAGCCGGGCCGCGACGATCCGCAGCGCGAGCGGGACGTGTCCGCACAGCTCGGCGAGGGTCCGCGCGGCGGCGGCCTCGGCCGCCACCCGTTCCCGGCCGAGGACGGCGGTGAGCAGCGCGTCGGACTCCCGCGGGGACAGCGCGCCGAGCTGGACCACCGCCGGGCCGTGGGTGGCGACCAGCGCGGCGAGTCCCAGCCGGCTGGTCACGATGACGGCGCCGGGTCCGGTCGCGTCGAGCAGGTCGCGTACCTGGTCCGGGTGGACCACGTCGTCGAGGATCACCAGACACGGTGCGCCGCCGTCCCGGCAGCGCAGGAGCGCGCGCAGGGCGGCCGCCGCGTCGGCGGCGGGGCGGGGCGCGCCGTCGGGCCCGCTCATCGGGAGGAGGACCGCGCCCCCGGGGTAGCGGTCGGCGACCAGGTGCGCGGCGTGCAGGGCGAGGGCGGTCTTGCCCATGCCGGGGCCGCCGGAGACCAGTGCGAGCAGCGGAGCGGTCCCGCCCGTACCGACGCCCGCACCGACGTCCGCGCCGCCGAGGTGGGCGACCAGGTCGGCGGTCTCGCGGCAGCGGCCGGTGAAGCCGGGGACGTGCGGGAGCCGGGGCACGGGGGCCGGGCCGCGCTCGGCCGGCGCGCCGGCGGCGGACCCGCCCTTCGCGGACACGGGACTGTCGGGGGAGGGGTGTTCGGCCGCGGCGACCGTCGGAGCCGGGGCCGGGGCCGGGGCCGGAGCCGTGGCCGGGGTCGGAGTCCCGTCGGTGTCGGCGTCCGTGAACGGCCCGGGGGCGGACGGGCGTACGGCCGGCTCCAGGGCCACGGCCGCCGGGGCCGCGGGCTCGATCTCCGGTCCGCGCGGCTCGTCGCCGCGCAGGATGGCCAGCTCCAGCCGCTGGAGCTCCGCGCCCGGGTCGACGCCGAGTTCGTCCCGGAGATGCGTGCGGATCCGGCGGTACTCGGCCAGCGCCTCGTTCTGGCGCCCGACCCGGTACAGCGCGCGCATCAACTGGGCGGTGAGTCCCTCGTGTTGGGGGTGGGCGCGGGTGGCCTCCCAGAGGTCCACCAGGACTTCGCGGCCCCGTCCGCGGGCCAGTTGGATCTCGCAGACGCGTTCCACCACCCGGAGCCGTTCCTCGACCAGGCGGGGCACCTCGTCGCGGTGCAGCAGCTCGGAGGGGACGTTGGTGAGCAGGGGGCCGCGCCACAGCCCGAGGGCCTTACGCAGCAAGGGGAGTTCGGTCTCCCCCGCGCCGTCCGCGCGGGCGGCGAGCCGGCGGAAGCGCAGGAGGTCCAGGGTGTCGTGGTCGGCGGGGACGAGGTAGCCGCCGGCGACCGCGACCACCGCCTGTTCCTCGATGTCGTACTTCGCGAAGAGCCGTCTCAGACGCAGGACGCAGCTCTGCAGCGCGGCCTTGGCCGTGGCGGGCTGTTCCTCACCCCAGACGGCCTGGCGCAGCCGGGAGGTCGGGACCACCTCGCCCGGCCGGACCAGCAGGGCGGCCAGCAGGGACGTCGGCTTGGACGGTGGCAGGACGACCATGTCGCGTCCGTCGGTGATGCTGAGCGGACCGAGCAACTGGAAGCGCACTGAGTTCCCCTCGTCTACCGTCGGACGCCTGTGGATGGACCGGCGCACCGCCGCGTGCCCCTGGTCGGGAGGCGCGCGGGCATGACGGAGCCTCTGTGAAGCGGACTTCACAAATCCGTTCTGTCGTGTGGTCGAGGTGAGTGTCTACTGGCGTAGATTCCCGGTCAAGGGGGTCCGCGCAGGCGAATGACGGGGTCCACGAGGCGGTTTGACGGCCGGTCACACGGGGTGCGCCATCGCTTTCGCAAGTGGTGGCCGGATTTCGCGCGCCGTGTCCGAACGGGCTTCATGCGCGGGTGGGTTGGCGGTGGCGAACCGTTCCCCGGACGTTGCGGTGGACTTCATTCCACATGGCCGCGGGCACGCCGAGGGCCCGTCCGGCGCCGTCTCCTTCGAAGAGGAGAGGTCCGGACGGGCGCTGCTGCACCGACCGTCGGGTTCGGGTCAGGCGGAGCAGGAGGTGGTGCTGCAGGTGGAGCTGGAGGTGGAGGTGGAGCTGGTGCTCGTGCAGCCGGCGAGCACGACCTCGCTGGCCTCCGAGTAGTCGGAGATCTCGAAGGTCTCGGCCTCCAGCGCGAGGATCTCGTCAGCGAGGGTGCTCAGTTCCTTGTCCATGATGTCTCCCGAGGTCGAAGCGAATCGTTTCCCGGCACCCGAGGGCGCCGGTGCGGAACCATTCCAGCGGCACCCGCTCACCGTTCGGCACGTCTTCCGCTGGCATTCCGCTGACACGCTGTGCCAGCGGGCTGCCGGAGATGACAGAAGCCCAGGTGAGGGGGCCGGAAAGGCGATGCGGGCCGGCCCGCACGGCCGACTATCGTGGCGGCATGCGACGAACCGACATCACCGGGGACGACGGCGTCTGGACGGGTGTGTCCGTGGAGGTACGGGCGCCCCGCCGGCCCGGCCTGTGCCTGTTCGCCGCCGAACGGCGCCTGCTGCTCACCCAGGAATCGCGGCCCGTCCTGCTCGCCGAGGTCGACGCCGACCACTGCGGGGTGGAGTTCCGGCGTACGGACGCCTACCGCTCCTTCGTCCCGCCGCTGCGGGCCGACACGGCGCGGAACCTGGCCGGCCGCCCGGACCGCTGGGCCCACCGCCTTCTGCCGTATCTGCTCGGGACTCCGGGCGGTCCGCTGCACGAGGGCCGGTGGCTGCTCTCGGCCGAGAGCCCCCTCCTGCGCGGGAAAGAGGGCAGCGGACCGTGGGGGGAGTACCTCGACTCGCTGCTCGTCGAAGGCCACCCGGACGGCTACGTCGACTGGTTCGTACACAACGGCTCGTGGGAGATCCTGCCGCTGCGCCCGATGCCCGCCGCGGACGACAGCCGCGTCAAGGCGTACCGCAAGCAGGCCCGAGAAGGGACGCTCCCGCCCGTCCTGCTGTGGTGGGTGAGCGGCCTCGACTGCAGCCTGATCCTGGACGGTCACGCGCGCCTCGCCGCGGCGATCGCCGCGTCCGTCGCGCCATCGATGCTGCAACTGATCCGCACCGCGCCCGAGGACGAGGTGGCCGAGGGGACCGAACGGGCGGTGCGGGGGTACGAGGAAGAGCTGGCCCGCTTCGCCGAACTGCGCGCCCGCCACGGAGCTTTGGTTCCCGACGGCGCCGCCCTGGCCGGCCCGCCCTTGGCCCGCCGCCTCCGCGACCTGGACACGGGCCGCCGTCCCGCCTGGGCCTGGCCGCTGGAGGGCGGAGAGGCCGAGTGGCGCGCTCTGGCCGACCAGGTCGCACACGAGGCGACCGACGGGAGCCGGCCGGCGGGCTGATCCCGCGCGACAGCGGATCGCGACCCTGGCGGTGCGTTCGGCGCGGCGGTCGTACGATGCCGCTGGAATGATCAGTTCCGTGTAGCCGCGCGTCGTCGCGGCCACGCACCCCATCGCCGAAAGAACCGCAGCACCTACATGCCCGCCCTCCCCCGCACCCCCGCCCCTTCGCCGTCCTCCGCCCAGCCGACCCGCTGGTGGCGCACGAACCCCGCCCGCGTCGGAGCCATCGTGGCGGTCCCCCTGCTCGGCGCCCTGGACGAGCGGGTGGGCTTCGTGGCCCTCGTCGCCGCCCTCGTGATGCTGTGGCGCGGCAACCCGTGGCCGAAGGGCGGCAAGATCTTCGCCACGATCGCCGCGATGGCACTGCTCGGAGCGGTCATCCCGAACCCGTCCACGTCCGAGACCGGAACGGCGGCCCCCGCGGGCAAGGACGCGCGGCCGGCCAGGACCGTCCCCTCGTTCGGCGCATCCACGCCGACGGCGTCGCCGACCGCGCGGACGGAGAAGATGACCGACTTCCTCGGCGAGCGTCTCGACATCGCCTTCTCGCGCTCCCGTAAGCGTGGTTACGAGGTGGCCTCTCACGACGCCTCCGGCGAGCGGCGGGACGTGTCCGCCCGTTCCCTGTGGAAGGTCTGCTTCCAGCAGCCGGCGCCCGGCACCGTCGTCGAGAACAGCGCCGAGTTCGGTGTTGAGTTCGGCGTCGTCCGGACCGCGGAGCCCTGCCCGGCCCGGGAAGGGGAGGCGGTGCCGTGGCCCAAGATGCCCGACCTGATCGGGAAGACCTGGCCCACCGCCCGTGCGGCCGTCGTCGCTCTCGGTGTGCCCGAACGGCGCGTGCACCCCGAGGCCGCCTACGCCAACGACCTGCTGCCCGACGCCGGCGAGTACGACGACTGGCGCGTCTGCCGGCAGGACCCGGCCAAGGACGCCGAAGTGCGCGAGGACACCTGGCTGGTGACGCTGTCCCTGTCCTCGCCCGAGAACGGCTGCCCCGACTCCGACCGCGGCCAGGCCGTCTACCTCCCGGACCGGGACGGTGACGGCGACCCCGACTACCACGACCCGTACCCGCGCGACCGGAACCGCGACACCACGTTCCCCCACGGCCGTCCCCACACGGGCTCGGGCGACTCCGGAAGCTCCTCGGACGGCGACTCGGACCACCGCGGCTGGAGCCCCTGCCGCCACACCCGCTGGTGCTGACCACCGAGACCGCGCGGCTCATGTGACGGCGGCTGATCACGCGTGCGGCGCTGCCAGGCCGGCCCAGGGGAGGAACCGGCCGAGCAACTGCCGCCCCGGCCGCACCACAGCGCACTCGGAATCCGCGATCATCCCCTATCCGGAGGGCCGCCCCCTGGTACAGGATGACCGGCCGTGATCTTTTCCCGTACACACAGACGAAGAGGCGGACTGCTCGCCGCGGTGCTCGCACTGCTCGGCTCGGCCCTCCTCGTCCTCCCCCTCCAGGCCAGCGCCGACCCGCTCCCGTACGCCGACTGCCCGGCGAACACACTCTGCCTCTACAGCGGTGCGGGCGGCACCGGTGAGCGCCACGACTTCACCGAGGCTCAGAAGACCGAGCGCTACGACGCGGCCTGGGACGACAAGACCCTCTCCGCCAAGAACAACACCGCCCTCTGGGCGTGCGTCTACCTCGACGCCGGCTACGGCGGTCTGCTCCAGACCGTCAAGCCCGGCAACGACGACGACTACGCGAGCGGCGACGCCCGCTGGGTGAGCGCCATCAGCTCCCACAAGCTGGTCCCGTCCCGCGCCCACTGCTTCACCGGGTACGAACGCTGCCCCGACAACCGGGTCTGCACCTTCACCCAGGAACGCGGCCGCGGCACCATGACCGTCCACCTGCCCGCCACCGACCCGGTCACCAGGAACTACGGCGACAGCTACGGCCCCGAGGCAGCCCCCAAGTCGGTCTTCAACCGCACCCGCAAGCACGCGTGCTTCTACCCCGACCCCTCCTACGGCGGCACCTGGACCGACCCGGCCGACCAGCGGAAGTACGGCGCGTACGTGGTGCTGCGCGGCGACAGTACGACCGTGCCCGCCCCGTTCGCCGGCACCTTCCGCTCGCACGAGCTCGTCAACGGAACCTCGGAGTGCCAGTGACCAGGATGCCCCGCCCGTTCGCGACGGCCCTCGCCGCCGTCGCCGCGCTCGCCCTCACGACCTCGGCGGCCGCCGCGCCTGCCGCGCCCGCCGCCGACGAGGTCCCCAGCCCGCTCGCCCTGAACTGGACGAAGACGACACCCGTCCCCGTCCCGGTCGGCCCCGGTGTCACCCGTACCACCTGGACCGAGACGAGACCCGACAACCGCCCGGACGGCGAGGGCCGCGTACTCCAGGTCGTCGAGATCGATCCGGCCATCGCCGCGCTCACCCTGGGCAGCACCGTCGGCACCGACGACGCCACCTCCCAGATGGTCGCGGACCAGCTCGCGACCGTCTCGTCCGTCGCCTCCCGCCACCCGTACGCGGGCGTCAACGGCGGACTGTTCCAGCCCGAACTCGCCATCGGCACCGCCGCGCCCCGCGTGGTGCACACCAGCGCCACCGCCGTGGACGGCGTGCTGCACAGCGCGGCCTGCTGGGACGCCGCCGGGAAGGGCAGCACCGGCGCGGTCCTCCAGTACGGCATCCCGTACATCACCCGCCTCGGCACCGACCTGCGGCTGACCGCGCCGTCCGGCGACACCGTCCGCGTCGACGACCTCGACCGCACCCCCGGCCGGATCCCGCACTGCCCCCGTGACGCCGAGGACACCCTGGTGAGCGGCGCCACCGGGCCGCGGGTCCACCAGGACCCGGACGAGATCGTCGTGTTCACCGACGACTACGGGGTCGCCACGCCGAAGCCGTACGCCGACCCGCTCGTCCCGGCCACCGCCGACCCCGGCTACGAGGTGGTCCTCGACGCGTACGGCGTCGTCACCGACGCGCACCCTGGCCGTGGCGGCATCACCGTCCCGGCCGGCGGCCGGATCCTCCAGGGCGTCGGCACCGGCGCGGAGTGGCTGCGCACCCACCTGGCGCGGGACGACCGGGCGGTCCTCGACCTCAGGCTCCGCGACATGACGCTGAACCGGGACATCCCGCTGGACGCGTCCGTGGACGTCGTGAGTTCGTTCCACCGGCTGCTGCGCACCGGCGACGTCCCGCCGGCCACCGAACTGCCCAACTCCTGCAACGACGGCAGCCGCCTCGGCACCGACGGCGTCACGTACCTCTGCACCGACTCGCGCACCGCTCTCGCCACCAACATCAAGGGCAATCCGGTGCTCCTCACCCTCACCGGCGGGCCGGGCCGCGAGGACGGCGACTATCTGCGCGGCTTCGCCGCCCTGATCGACTCCAAGGAACTCTCCCTGGTCGACGCGATCAACCTCGACGGCGGCGGCTCGACCACCCTGATGACCGGCACCGAGGTCCTCACCCCGCCGACCGACACCCAGGCGGGCGTGAAGGTGCACCGGCGGGTCGCGGACGCGGTGTACGCGGGGGTCGGCGGCTACGGGATGTACGCCAAGTAGCGGACGAGGTCCGTGCCGGCCCCGCGAATACTTCGGCCCCGGACCCTTACGCGCGGCGGTACGCGCGGTGGCCCCGGCCGGATTCGTCCGGTCGGGGCCACCGTCGTCAGCGGATCGGGTATCCGCGCGCCCGGTCCCGGTTCTTCGTACGTCAGGCCGTGCGGTGCTCCGTGATCCAGCGGGCCGCGAGCAGGCCGGAGGCGGCGGTGAGGGCCGCGGCGGCGACGATCGTGGCGTTCAGGCCGAGGAGGTCGGCGAGGATGCCGGCGACCAGGGCGCCGGCCGCGTACCCGATGTCACGCCAGAACCGGTACGTGCCGAGGGCGTTGGCGCGCCAGGCCGGGTGGGCGTTGTCGGAGATGGACGCGATGAGCGCCGGGTAGACCATGGCGGTGCCGAGGCCGAGGGCGACGGCGGACAGCACGCCCGCGAGCAGCGGGTGGTCGAGCAGAGCGAGGGCGAGGACGAAGCCGCCGGCCTGGACGAGCATGCCGGTGACGATGAGCGGCTTGCGCCCGAAGCGGTCGGAGAGATGACCGGTCGGGATCTGCCCGAGGCCCCACAGGATGGGGTAGAGGCCCTTGATGAGTCCGACGGCGGCGAGCCCCAGCCCGTGATCGGTGAACAGGAGCGGGAAGACACCCCAGGTCAGACCGTCGTTGAGGTTGTTGATCAGGCCCGCCTGGCTGGCGCCGCGCAGCGAGCGGTCGCGCCAGGACGTCCGGATGAAGGTGGCCTTGAGGCCGGTCTGCTCGCCGGCGGGCAGCGGCTTCGGGTGCTGGGCCAGTTCGAGGGCGACGTGCGCGGCGGTGTCGCGGACGACGAGGGCGAGCGCGAGGCCGGCCACGACGAAGACGACGCCGATGAGCTCGGGGACGGGCCGCAGGCCGTAGCTGGTGGCGAGGTAGCCGGTGACCAGGGCGGTCACGCCGACGGAGGTGTATCCGGCGGCCTCGTTCAGACCGGTGGCCAGGCCGCGGCGGGACGGGCCGACCAGGTCGATCTTCATGTTGACGGTCATCGACCAGGTGAGTCCCTGGTTGAGGCCGAGCAGGACGTTCGCGGCGACGATCCAGCCCCAGGACGGCGCGTACGCGAGCAGGAACGGCACCGGGACACCGATCAGCCAGCCCGCCACGAGCAGCTGCTTGCGGCGGAACCGGGCGGTCAGCGCGCCCGCCGCGAGGTTGGTGAGGGCCTTGGTGAGGCCGAAGGCGATGATGAACGAGAAGACGGCGAGGCTGCTGGTGAGGCCGAAGGTCTCGGTGCCGATGAGGGGGACGGTGGTCCGTTCGAGGCCCACCAGGCCGCCGACGGCGACGTTGACGATGACGAGCAGGGTGAACTGGAGCCAGTTCTCCCGCAGGCCGAGGACCACCGGGCGGCCGGAGCGGTCGGTGGGGGGCGCGGGCGCCGGCCCGGTGGGGGCGGCGGGGGCGGGGGTGGTCTTCACGGGCGGATGTCCTCCGTGCTCCTGGACGTGCTCTCGGACGGGGTGCCGGCCGGCGTGGCGGCGGCGCGCGGTCCGCGTCGCCCCGGGCGGGGAGAGGGGCGCCGGACGGGGAGCGTCACCGCCGGGCTTCAGCTACAGTAATCCATAGATATTTGGAGGAAGCAATGCGGGAAGCCACCACCGGCGGCACCAAGGCCGCCCTCTACGAGGCCTTCGCCGCCAGCGGCAAGGCTCTGGCCAGCGGAAAGCGCCTGGAACTGCTCGATCTGCTCGCCCAGGGCGAACGCACCGTCGACGCCCTCGCCAAGGCCGCCGGACTCAACCTGACCACAGCCTCGGCCCACCTGCAGACGCTCAAGCAGGCCGGATTCGTCGCGACCCGCCGCGAGGGCGTCCGTATCCACTACCGGCTCGCCGGAGAGGACGTCGCGCAGCTGTTCGCCCTGCTGCGGACGGTCGCCGTCCGTCACCAGGCCGCGGTCCCGGCCGCCCGCGACGCGTACCTCGGCGAGGACGGAGCGGCCGAGGTCGGCCACGAGGAGCTGCTGGCGCGCGTCGCCGACAGCGGCGCCGTCGTCCTCGACGTACGCCCGGCCGAGGAGTACCTCGCCGGACACATCCCCGGCGCGATCTCCATCCCCGTCGCCGAGCTGGCCGACCGCCTCGGCGAGCTGCCCGAGGAGACCGAGGTCGTCGTCTACTGCCGCGGCGAGTTCTGCGCCCTCGCGTACGACGCCGTCCGCCTGCTCTCCGGCCGCGGCCGCCGGGCCGTCCGGCTCCACGACGGCATGCTCGAATGGCGCCTGGCCGACCGGCCCGTCCACGCGGGCGAGACCCGCTGACCCCGCCCCGCGACCGCCGGACCTGACGGCCTCCCCGCCCCGACCGCCTCGGCCTCCCTGCCGGACCTGACGGACGTCCCGCCCCGGCTTCCCCGGCCCCGCGCTCGCCGCCGTCTCCGCCCGGCGGGCCGGCCGCTCCTCTACCCGAGGTCCTTCCGCAGCACCGTGCAGACCGTCTCGTGCCGGCGGATCGAGCCGTCGGGGGCCTGGACGTCCCAGGCGTCCGGACGGCGGTCGTACGCGACGTAGCCCAGCCGCTCGTACAGGGCGCGGGCCCGCGGGTTGGACTCCTCGACGGCCAGTTCGGCGTGCCGCAGGCCCCGGTCGCGGATCCGCCGCTCGGCGGCCCCGACCAGGAACGTGCCGATGCCGCACGACTGCAGGGCGGGGTGCACCGCCAGCTGCCACAACGTACCGGCGCCCTCCTTCGTCTCGTAGTCGACGCCGCCCTTCGCCACCGGGATCCCGGCCGCGGCGCAGACGGCGAGGTAGTCGACCGCGCCGGTCCGGGCCCGCTCCAACTGCCGGGCGACGCTTGCCAGATGCGTGGCCGACCCGGCCCAGCCGCACGACGCCAGATCCGCGTGCGTCAGGTCACGCGCCGTCAGTCTCACCACGATGTCGGTCATCGCCCCGGCCTCCCTCTCCGCCTGCTCCGGCGAGCCGTCAGCATCCCCGCTGGTCAGGCGGATACGCAAAGGCGTTTCGAGGCGCACGCACCCCGAGAGCGGAGGGAGGGATTCAATTTGAGATTGAAAAAATTAAGTATCCAGCGTTGAGAACTTAAGAAAATCAAGCTATATATGAGAGGAAGGTACGGCGCCGGGAGCGAGGGAGTCGACGGTGGACTGGCAGGAACTGACGGATCTGACGCAGGGGCGGCCGTTCATGGTCGAGCGGGTCCGTCTCGCGGACAACGGGGTGGCGATCGAGGGGCGGTTCGAGCCGCCGCAGCTGGCCCGGCTCGGGGTCGACGACCAGGTGTTCGTCGCCGCGTTCGTGCGGTCGCACGGCTCCATCAAGGAGATGGAGCGGACCTTCGGGGTGAGCTACCCGACGGTCAAGGCCCGGCTGAACCGGATCGCCGAACAGCTCGACTTCGTCGACACCGACCCGGCCCCCGCCGGGAATACCGAGGGCGCGGTCGCCGCCGACGTCGTCGCACGGTTGCGGCGCGGGGAGATCAACGCCCAGGAGGCGCTGGCCCAGTTGGAGGAACCCCGGTGATGCCGCAACTGATGACGATTCGTCATCGCCGCTACAGCGGAAGCTTGTTGCGGCTGTACATCCCGATCGTTCCGGTCTGCCTGGTGCTGGCCCCGCTGCTGGTACTCGCGCTGATCGCCGGACTGATCGCCTGCCGGGTCCACAAGGTCGATCCGGTGGGCGCGCTGCGCGGCGCCGGGCGGCTGCTGTGGGCGCTGCCCGGCACCCGGATCGAGATCGAGCAGGGCCGGACGGCCTTCTCGGTCAGCGTCAGATGAATCATCCAGAGAGAGGAAGGCACCGATGAACGAGCAGCGCCGGCAGATCCTGGAGATGCTCGCCGAAGGAAAGATCACCGCGGACGAGGCCGAGCGGCTGATCGAGGCCCTCGGACGGCAGCGGCCCGAGACGCCGGCGGGAGCCGCGTCCGGGGCGAAGGCCCGGCCCACATACCTGCGCGTGCTGGTGGACTCGACCGACGACACCGCCGGCGACGGCCCGACCCACGTCAACCTCCGCATCCCGCTCCAACTGCTGCGCGCCGGAGTCCGGCTCACCAGCCTCGTCCCTCCGCAGGCGCTCGCCAAGGCAAGTGCGGAACTGAACAAGGCGGGCGTCCCGGTCGACCTCGTCGAACTCAAGCCGCAGCACCTCGAGGAACTCGTCGAACACCTCGACGACGTGACCGTCGACGTCGACGACCCCGACACCACGGTGCGCGTCTTCTGCGAGTGACCCGGTTCCACGGTGGCCTCGCTCCACCGCTTCACCCCCCGCCGTGACGGCGTCGCCCCGACCGCCCCGACCGCCCCGACCGCCCCGACCGCCCCGACCGCCCCGACCGCCCCGACCGCCCCGACCGCCCCGACCGCCCCGGCCGGTGGCGGCGGGGCG
>NZ_JBEYHT010000023.1:0-106573 GCF_040635425.1 Streptomyces laurentii
TACGAGGATGATCCTCCGCCTTGCGATCGCACGCACCAGACGCCGCAGGCCCCGCCCTCCGGGCGGACGGAGCTACTTTCGACACACGCCCTAGACCGCCGGCGCCTTCGGCAGCATCCGTATGGAGTGCCACAGCTCCTGCGCGGTCGTCCGCCACAGCAGCCCGTCCGGGTGGTGCAGCACCGCGGTGATCTCGTCGGGGGTGGGCGGCTCGGTGTTGCCGCGCAGGTAGACGGACCGCAGGCCGAGGTTCCGCAGCCGGGTGAGGGCGCGGGCGCGGTTCGCGGCGTGCACCAGGAAGCGGACCGTGGCGCCGTCGCCCGCCGGACTGGGCAGGCCGATGGCGACGACGACGCTGCCTGTGGGCAGGCGGCAGAAACCTCCAGTGGACATGCGGAACCACTCCCCCGTGGAACGACTGTCGGTGAAACGAGTTGCGGCCGTGGTCGACGGGCCGCACGAGGCACCTAAACACGATCGGCCGCCGCCCGCTAGGGGGCGACGGCCGATCATGCGCTGACCTGGGCTGATGCTCAGGCCATCAGGGTTACTTCTTCGTCGACGGACCGACCTCGACCGTGATCGTCTGGCCGTTCTTCGGCTCCTTGACGACCTCGATCTTGGTGTTGGTGTCCGTGGTCAGGACACCGGCCCGCGGGTTCTCGGAGGTCCAGTAGGAACCCTTGCGGTCGTCGAAGACCGGGTTGCCCTTGAGCGACGGGACGACCGTGGCCTTGTCCTGCTTGTGCAGGGTCATGCCGTCGGTCCGCGCGATCGTGAACGGCGAGTCGTACGCCTGCATGCGACCACGCATCAGGGTGCCGTCGTTCCACCTCAGCGGAGCCGGGTGAGAGTCGATCGGCAGGACGCGGCCCTTGCCCGGGTGCTGGGAGGTGTTGTTGTCCTTCTGGGACAGGTCCCACTTCCAGATCAGCAGGCCGTTCTGGTACGCGTAGTGCTCGACCCAGCTCGCCTTGTCACCGGTGAAGCCGAAGTTGTACGGGCCGACCTTGAGGGTCTTGTCGTACGACACGTACTGGCGGTTCTCGGCGATGTAGTACTGCTCGTACTCCTTGGTGAAGGAGGCGCCGACCCGCGAGAAGCCCTTGGTGGCCCAGCCGTTGTCACCGTTCTCGGCGTCGTCCGAGAAGACCGGGGCACCATCGGCGTTCACCACGAGGCTGTCGGCCGCGAAGCCCTTGCCGCCCGCGCCGCCGTCCGTCTGGTAGCGGAAGCGGAGGTCGACCTTCTTGCCCGCGTAGGCGCCGAGGTCGTACGAGAGCTTCTTGTACGACGTGGAGGCGCCGGTCAGCGCGGTGGCGCCGGAGGCGTCCTTCGGCAGCGCGACGCCGTCGGCGGTGCCGTCGAGGGCGTTCCAGTTGGCGCCGCCGTCGGTGGAGACCTCGGCGTACAGGAAGTCGTAGTCCTGCTCGATGTCCCACCAGCCCTGGAGGTCCAGGGAGGCGGAGGACTTGCCGGTCAGGTCGACCGAGCGGGTGAGGGTGTTCTTGAGGTTGTCACCCATGCCGCTCCACCACTGGGTGGCACCCTGGGCGGGGGCGACGACCTCGGTGGTGATCTTCTCCTTGGGCAGCTCGACGACGAGCGCCTGCGGGAGCTTGGTGTTGTACTCCGAGACACCCAGCTTGTGGGTGGTCTTCTTGGAGCGCTGCGCGTCGCTGACCTTGTCGTAGTTCAGCCAGCCGAGCTGCAGCTTGTCCCAGGCGCTCATGTCGCCGGGCAGGTCACCGATCGCGTCCTTGCCGGTGCCGAGCCACGAACCGGAGGACATGAGAGTCCAGAAGCCGGTCGAGTTCTCGCCGCCCGCGGTGTCGTAGTGGTCCGGCAGACCGAGGTCGTGGCCGTACTCGTGGGCGAAGACACCGAGGCCGCCGTTCTCGGGCTGCATCGTGTAGTCGCCGACCCAGATGCCGGTGTCACCGATCGGGGTACCACCGGAGCGGTTCTGCGACGGGCCGGTCTTGCCGTTGTCCGTGCCGTACGCGTACCAGCGGTGCGCCCACAGCGCGTCCTCGCCCTGCGCGCCGCCGCCGGCCGACTCGTCCTCGCCCGCGTGGACGATCTGGAAGTGGTCGATGTAGCCGTCGGGCTCGTTGAAGTTGCCGTCGCCGTCGAAGTCGTCGCGGTCCCACTGGTCGTAGGAGGCGAGCTCTTCCTTCAGCTGCGCGTCGGTCTTGCCCTGGGCCTTCTGGTCGGCGACCCAGGCGTTGACGCCGTCGCGGACCGTGTCCCAGACGTTGAGGCAGTTGCTCTCGCCGCAGTAGTTCGAGCCGTAGCGGGCCTCGTTGTACGGAACCTTCACCCAGCTGGTGACGGTGCCGTCGACCGAGTAACGGCCGGACGAGGTCTGCTCGTAGTACGTCTTCAGGGACTCCTTCGGCTGGCCGGTGGCCTTGTCCTTGCCGGTGCCGAAGTACAGGTCCTGGAAGTGCTGCTGGTTGTAGTCGGCCTTCCAGTCCGTGGAGTTGTCGTTCGCACGGTCCGGCTTGGCTATGGAGTTGTGCAGCGGGCCGGGCGTGCCGCCGTACTTCGGGTCGACCTGGTCGCCGAACTCGACGAGGATCGTGAAGATCTTGTCGGTCTTCTCGCGGCCCAGCTCGACGTACTTCTTGTTGCCGAGCTTCACGACGCTGGAGCCATTGCGCTTCTCGACCTTGGCGTCGCCCTTGAGGACGGCGTCGAGGGCGGCCTTGCGCTGCTGCTCGCGCTGCTTGCTGTACGGGCCCTCGAGGTCGTGGTCGACCTCCGTCTTGTCGACGGCCTTGGCCCGGTTGGCGGCCACGGCCGCCGGAGTGGTGTCGGAGTCGGCAGCCCACGCCGTTCCGAAGGTCGAGGCGGTGGCGGCGGTGGCCGCGAGCGCCACGACGACTGCGGACGCCATGATCGTCCGTCGTCTGTTGGTCACTTGTCTTCGTCCTCCCCGGCGCGCTCACCCGGCGGAATCGGTGGGGTGTCCGCCCAGGCGGTTGTGCGCGTCACAAGTGACGACATTCGACCGGAGTTGACGAAGAAAAACCAGATCTTGACTTGAACAGGCCAAGTGCACTATGCAGGACCGTTTTTTCAATAGTCGGACTCCCGCAGGCCTCTGACGATCACTCGCACGGACGCACAGGAGGTGTATAGGGCGGCACGAGAGGCCGCCCGTCGGCCGGCGCGGGGCGCGGCGGGGCAGCGAGAGCGCGGTCGGCGGGGGGAGGGAGGGGGAAGAGGAGAAAGACGGTCGGCGAGACGCGGTCAGCGGGGCACGGTCAGTGGGGCACCGTCACCACGACGGTCTTGGCCGCCTTGTCGTGCAGGCCCTGCTTGTACGGCTTGTCCAGCAGGATCAGGATCAGCAGGAGCAGCGGCCACAGACAGGCGCAGCAGATCAGGGCGGGCAGCCAGAGCACGAACGCGCGGACGAGGGAGGCGTTCATCGGCGGCGTGGAGCCGTCGTTGAGCATCGCGACCCGCAGCTTGAGCCACTTCTTGCCGAGCGTCTGCCCCTTCTGCGCGACCATGACCGCGTCGTACCCGACGTACGCGACGATCGTGATCAGCTGGAAGATCAACTGACTCCCGCCGTTGAAGCTGTTGACGGCGTTGTTCCAGTCGTCGTTCCGGGTGACCCGCTCGTAGATGTGGAACGGGATGCCGATGATGGCGAGCGGGATCGCGACGATCAGCCAGTCGAGGACACGGGCGGCGATACGGCGCACGGGCTCGGCGAGCGGGGGCATCCCGGCGAGGGGGTCGGCGCCGTAGCCGCCGTAGCCCCCGTACTGCGGGGGCGGGGGCGGCATGCCGGGGCTGTCGTACGGGTTGCCGGGCGGCGGCGGTCCGGCCGGGGGCGGTCCGCCAGGCGGAGGGCCACCGGGCGGAGGGCCCTCGGGGGGCGGGCCCTCGGGGGGCGGGCCGCCGGGCGTGGATCCACCGGGGGGCGGGCCGGACGGCGGACCCGGGGGCTTCTTGCCGAAGGGGTCGTCTTCGGGAGGCTGCCCCGGGGGCGGCGGCGGCTGATCGTTGCTCATGGGGGCAGTGCATCCCGGGCGGTCGGGCCCCGCAACGAATCGGCCCCCGTCCGGGTGAACGGCCCCCTGAGGTCTCCGGACAGACCTCCGGACGACCGCTACCCGGCGGCGACGAAGGTACCGGCCGCCTTGTCGTGCCAGCACTGCCGCCACGGCCGGTCGAACAGGCACCAGAGCACGTTGACCACACCGATCACGAGCAGCCCGAGCACCCCGTAGACCAGCCACCGGCGCAGGGCCGCGCCGAACGTGGGCGGTTCGTGCGCCTCGATGTCCCGGACCTGGATCCCGCACAGCTTCTTGCCTAGCGTGCGGCCCCACTTGGCGGTGGGCAGCGCCTCGTAGACGACGCCGAGGAGGAGGAAGGCGGCGAGGATGATGCCGAACTGCGCGGCCGTCGTGGAGTCCACGAGCCAGACCTGGACGGTGACGCCGGACTGGCGGGCCGTCTCGATCTTCTCGTCGATGTGGTCGAGGGCGGCACGGCCCAGCGGGTACGCGACGGCCCCGAGGGCCGCGCCGAACACCACGCCGTCCACGATCCGGGCCAGCAGCCGGCGGCCGAGGCCGGCGGGCCGGGCGGCGGCCTGTTCCCGTACCGCCGCCAGGAACGGGTCCTCGACCGGCGGCTTCCAGGGGGTGACGGGCTGCTGCCCGCCGGCCTGGGCGGGTTGCGCGGGATGCGGGGCCGGGGCGGGGCGAGCCGCCTGGGGCACGGGCGACGGCTGGGCCTGCCGCGCCGGCTGCGCGACCCCGGGGGTCCGGGAAACCTGCGGAGTCCGGGGAGTCGGAGGGGACTGCTGCGCCCAGGGTGAAGACGCGGGCGCGGAGTTGACGGCTCCGCCGGCGAGCGGTCCGGGCGCGGCGGCCTGGTGCCCCTCGGGCCAGGCGGGCGCGGGGGCCGGGGCGGCCTCCTGGCGGGCGGGGGCCGGGGTCGCGGGGGCGGGCCGGTCCTGCGGCGCGCCGGCTGTCGGACGGGCGGTCTGCGGCGGCACCGTACCCGCGCCGTGCCCGCTGTCGGCGGCGGCCGGAGCGGCTCCGGCGGCGGGCCAGGCCGGGGCGGCGGCCGGTTCGGCGTGGTCGCCCGCGGCGGGCCAGGCGGGCGTCGCCGGGGCCGCGGCGGGGGTGGCCCGGGGGCCGGGGGCCTTCAGGGTGGTGGTGGCGTGGTCGCGTGCGGGCTCGGGCGTCGGCGCGGGGGCGGGCAGGGGCGCGGACGCGGACGCGGGTGACGCCGCGGGCGGTTCGGCCTGGCCGCCGGCGGCGGGCCAGGCGGTGGGCGCCATGCGCGGGTCGGCGGTGTCGGGGTGGCCCCAGGAGACCTTCTGGTCGCGTTCGCCACCGAAGCCGGTCTGGCCGGAGGTGGTGGCCTGCCAGGCGGAGGAGGGTTCGGGGTCCTCGTCGAAGAAGAGGGGCCCGGTCTCCTCGACCGCGGGCACGGCGGGGGTCGCGGGAGCCACGGGGGCCGCGGCGGGCTCCGGTTCCGCCGGGGCGGCCGGGCCCGGCATCGGCGCGCCGGAGGCCGGCGGGGCGGGCGGGGTCTCGCCCTCCTGGGGAGCCGGCCGGCTCGTACCGGGGACCCACGCGCCGCCGTTCCAGTAGCGGATGTAACCGGGGATGGACGGGTCGGGGTAGTAGCCCGCCTGCGGTACGTCCCCGCCGCCTCCAGGTGGAGTAGCCACTGCCCCGACTCCGTTCAGTCACAAGGTCTTGATCCGCGCGGGCGCCCGGCGCCCCAGGGAGGACAGTAACGAAGAACGCCCCCGCGGGGACAAGGAGCCCGCCAGAAAGCCCGCTTCCGGGGGACGCCCGCGCGAAAAGGTGACGCACAGTGATCCTCGGGCCCGCGTCTCCGGCGGTCGGCGGAGGCCCGGAAAAATTTCTTCGGAAAATTCTCCGAAGTCGCGTCATAGTCCGGCCCGACCCCGCTCTCTCCATGTGACGGCCCGCCGTGGGCCGCGCGGAGAGAGGCGAAACCATCATGCAGAACACCGACGCCACCGTGGTCGAGCGCGAGCTGGAGATGAAGCTCGTGGTGTCCCCCGAGTGCTCCGTCCCCGTCCCGGCCCGGCTGGCCTACCGGACCGACGACCCGTACGCGATCCACATCGAGTTCCACACCGGCTCCGAGTACCCGGTGCACTGGACCTTCGCCCGTGAACTCCTCGTCGAGGGCGTGTTCCGGCCCTGCGGGCACGGCGACGTCCGGATCTGGCCGACGAAGGTCGACGGCCGCAGCGTGATCCTGATGGCCCTGTCCTCCCCCGACGGCGACGCCCTCCTGGAGGCCCCGTCCGCGCAGGTGTCCACCTGGCTGGAGCGGACGCTGCGCGCCGTCCCGCCGGGCACCGAGACCGACCGGCTCGGCATCGACGACGGGCTCGCCGCGCTGCTCGCCGCCACGGTCGTCGTGGACGAACTGTGGCTGCGCGACCCGTGGGTGACGGACGAGTCCGCCGAGGACGACCGGTGAGGCGCGCCGGAGCGGTCCGGGGACGACGCGCGCGTACCCGCACTCGTACGCGTACGGCACCACGCGCGCGTACCCGTGGTCGTACGCGTACGGCACCACGCGCGCGTACCCGTGCCCGTGGGCATGCCGGTTCCTGCGCCCGTGCCGGTGCCTGCGCCCGTGCCCGCGCCCGTACGTCAGAAGAGCTTGCCCGGGTTCAGCAGGCCCAGCGGGTCGAAGGTCCGCTTGATACCGCGCTGGAGTTCGAGTCCCACCGGCCCGAGTTCGCGCGCCAGCCACTCCTTCTTGAGCACGCCCACCCCGTGCTCCCCGGTGATCGTGCCGCCCAGCGCGAGCCCGAGCGCCATGATCTCGTCGAAGGACTCCCGGGCGCGCCGCGACTCGTCCTCGTCGTCGGGGTCGAAGCAGACGACCGGGTGGGTGTTGCCGTCGCCCGCGTGCGCGCAGACGCCGATGGTCAGCCCGTACGTGGCGGCGATCTCGGCGGTCCCGGTGAGCATCGCGGAGAGCTCGGTGCGCGGCACGCAGACGTCGTCGATCATCGTGGCCGGCTTGATGGTCTCCAGGGCGTTGAGCGAGAGCCGGCGGGCCTGGAGGAGGAGTTCGGACTCGGCGGCGTCGTCGGCGGGGACGACCTCGGTGGCCCCGGCGGCCCGGCACAGCTCCCCCACCGCGGCCAGGTCGGCGGCCGGATCCGGGGTGTCGAAGGCGCACAGCAGCAGCGCCTCGGTGGTGTCGGGCAGACCCATGTGGGCGAGCCGGTTGACGGCCCGGACCGTGGTGCCGTCCATCAGTTCGAGGAGGGACGGGGTGTGGCCCCGCTCCATGATGGCGCAGACGGCCTCGCAGGCGGCCTCCGCCGAGGGGAACTCTGCGGCCAGCGCGAGCTGCGCGGGCGGCTGCGGCTTGAGCGCGAGCACCGCCCCGACGACGATGCCGAGGCTGCCCTCGGAGCCGACGAACAGCCGGGTCAGGTCGTACCCGGCGACGCCCTTCGCGGTGCGCCGCCCGGTGCGCAGCAGCCGCCCGTCGGCGAGGACGACGTCGAGACCGAGGACGTACTCGGCGGTGACCCCGTACTTCACGCAGCACAGACCGCCGGACGCCGTGCCGATGTTGCCGCCGATGGTGCACGTCTCCCAGCTGGAGGGGTCCGGCGGGTAGTACAGGCCGTGTTCGGCGACGGCCCGCGACAGCACGGCGTTGACCACACCGGGTTCGACGACGGCGATCCGGTCGACGGGGTCGATCTCCACGATCCGGTCCATCTTGACCAGGGACAGCACGACGCAGCCGTCGGAGGCGTTGGCTGCGCCGGACAGACCCGTGCGGGCACCCTGCGGGACGACCGGGACACGGAGCGCGGTCGCGGTGCGCAGGACGTGCTGGACCTGTTCGACGGTGCGCGGAAGCACGACGGCCGCGGGGGCGCCGGCCGTGCAGAAGCTCGCCATGTCGTGGGCGTAGGAGGCCATGACGTCGGGGTCGGTGAGCACGGCGTCGGCGGGAAGTCCGGCGCGCAGCCGGGTGTGGAGTCCGTCCGTCCGGCCGGGTCCCTCGTGAAGATCGTCCATGGGTCCAGCCTGGCACCCGGGGCCATCGGTGTGAACCCGCCGGATCGGCCGCCGGTGTGCTCTTCACGCGGCGGCGGGCGGTTGCACAGTGAGCGCCATGAGACCCGAGAACGTGTCGCGGACGGTCCTCGCCTCCGGTGTGGGCGCGGTCCTCGCGGCGGCGGCGCTGGCGTACGTGCCCGAGCTGATCGTCTGGTCCCCGGCGGCCCCGCCCGGACCGGCGCGGCGGGCGGAGCTCGCGGCGGGGGCGGGCGCGCGGGCGGAGCTGCCCGATCTGGTGGCGCTGATCGGCGACCGGGAGCGGTGGGTGCGGAGGCACCCCGCTGACGACGCGTCATGGGCGGTGCTCGGCACGGCGTATACGGAGCGCGGGCTGCGGCGCGCGGATCCGGCGGACTTCCCGCGGGCGGAGCGGGCGCTGAAACGTTCCCTGACGGTCCTGCCGGCCGCCCGGGGCAACCTGGACGCCCAGCAGGGGCTCGCGGCGCTCGCCAACGCGCGCGGGGACTGGGCGACCGGCCGGGAGTGGGGCGAGCGGGTGCGGAAGGCGGCCCCGAGACGCTGGTCGGTGTATCCGGTGCTGATCGACGCGTACGACGGGCTCGGCGACTACAAGGCGGCGGAGCGGGCCACCGGGACGCTGACCTCCCTGCACGCGGGGTCGGCGGTCGGCGCGGGGCGCACGGCGGACTTCTATCGCGTGCGTGGCTGGCGCGAGGACGCGGGCGCGGCGGCGGTGGACGCGGTGGCGCTGGCCCGGACGCCCGCGCAGAAGGCGGACGCGCTGGCGCGGGCGGGGGATCTGGCCGCGGAGCGGGGCGAGCCGGCGGAGGCGCTCGCGCAGTACGGGGCGGCGCTGGGGCTCGTACGGGAGCACGGGCCGTCGCTCGCGGGCCGGGCGCGGGCGCGGGCGGCGCTCGGCCGGACGGCGGAGGCGATGGCCGACTGGCGGACGGCGGTGGCGCGGCTGCCACTGCCGGAGTACCTCCTGGAGGCGGGCGAGCTCGCCGAGGCGCTGGGCCGGGACGCGGAGGCGCAGGCGCTGTACGGGCGGCTGCGGGCGGCCGGGGCGGGGCGGTCGTGGGAGCGGGCGGAGGCGGTGTTCGGGCTGTTCGAGGCGGACCACGGCGATCCGGCGGAGGCGGTGCGGCGGCTGCGCGTGGCGTGGGCGCGGGGGCACCGGTCGGTGCGGGTGGCGGACGCGCTGGGCTGGGCGCTGTACCGGGCGGGCGAGCCGAAGCAGGCGCTGCCGTACGCGAGACGGGCCACGGAGGAAGGGCTGCGCAGCGCGCTGTTCGCGTACCACCGGGGGGAGATCGAACGGGCGCTGGGCGAGAGCGGGGCGGCGCGGCGGCGTCTGACGGAGGCGGTGCGGACCGATCCGGCGTTCTCGCCGCTGTGGGCGGCGCGGGCGCGGGGGGCGTTGGCGGAGCTGGGTGAGCCGTCGGACGAGCTGCCGGATCTGGTGGGGTCGGAGGGGCCGAGCGCGCCGGACAAGGTGGCGAAGCGGAAGGGGAAGAAGGCGCCGCGGAAGGCGGGTGCGGGGCGGTGAGGTCTCGTGGTGGGTGGCGCGGGGGTCGGGGAGGGGGTCGGGAAGGGGGCATATGACGTGCGTGGCACCCCGGGCGAGCCCCCCGTAGCCGCCCGCCCGGGGCGTACGAGGGCCTGCCCAGGGCGGGGATGGCCCGGGCAGGCCCTCGTAGGGGAGGCGCCGGTTCAGGGAAGGCGGCGCGGAAGGGCGTCCTGGTGGATGCCCTCAGGGGAGCGGTCAGAGGTTGCCGCGGCGCTCCTGCTCGCGCTCGATCGCCTCGAACAGGGCCTTGAAGTTGCCCTTGCCGAAGCCCATGGAGCCGTGGCGCTCGATCATCTCGAAGAAGACGGTCGGGCGGTCCTGGACCGGCTTGGTGAAGATCTGCAGCAGGTAGCCGTCCTCGTCGCGGTCGGCGAGGATCTTCAGCTCGCGCAGGGTGTCGATCGGGACGCGGGTCTCGCCGACCCACTCGCCGAGCGTGTCGTAGTAGGTGTCCGGGGTGTCGAGGAACTCGACGCCGGCGGCGCGCATCGCGCGCACGGAGGCGACGATGTCGTTGGTGGCGAGGGCGACGTGCTGCACGCCGGCGCCGCCGTAGAACTCGAGGTACTCGTCGATCTGCGACTTCTTCTTCGCGATCGCCGGCTCGTTGAGCGGGAACTTCACCTTGAGGGTGCCGTCCGCGACGACCTTCGACATCAGCGCCGAGTACTCGGTCGCGATGTCGTCGCCCACGAACTCCTTCATGTTCGTGAAGCCCATGACCTTGTTGTAGAAGCCGACCCACTCGTCCATGTGGCCGAGTTCGACGTTGCCGACGCAGTGGTCGATGGCCTGGAAGTAACGCTTCGCCGGCGGCTCGACGATCGGCTTGGCGGCGACGTAACCGGGCAGGTAGGGGCCGTCGTAGCCGGAGCGCTCGACGAGGGTGTGGCGGGTCTCGCCGTAGGTGGCGATGGCGGCGAGGACGACGGTGCCGTGCTCGTCCTTCACCTCGTGCGGCTCGGTGACGCTGGTGGCGCCCTGGCCGATGGCGTACTCGTACGCGGCGCGGGCGTCCGGGACCTCGATCGCCAGGTCGATCACGCCGTCGCCGTGCTCGGCGACGTGCTTGCCGAGGAAGGTGCCCCACTCGGTGGAGGGCTTGATGACGGAGGTGAACACGAAGCGGGCACCGCCGCTGGCCAGGACGTAGCTGGCGGTCTCGCGGACGCCGGTCTCCGGTCCGGAGTAGGCGACGAGCTGCATGCCGAAGGCCGTGGAGTAGTAGTGCGCGGCCTGCTTGGCGTTGCCGACGGCGAAGACGACCGCGTCCATTCCCTTCACCGGGAAGGCGTCGGCGTCACGCTCGGTACCAGGGGTGTGATCCAGGGTCTCAGTCATGACAGCAGAGTCCCGCCGACCGGCAAGGTGCGCAATAGTTTGCAGTTCCTCTGGTCAATGTGCGCAGCGACCGGCCAGTATGGGCAGGCGACTTGTACATGATGACCATCAGGAGGCCGTCGTGGCGATCGATCATCTGGACGGGCGGCTCATCGTGCTCCTCGCCCGGGAGCCCCGGATCGGGGTCCTGGAGGCGTCGCGGCGGCTCGGCGTGGCCCGTGGCACGGTGCAGGCGCGGCTGGACCGGCTTCAGTCGAACGGAGTCATCCGCGGATTCGGCCCGCAGGTCGAGCCGGCGGCGCTCGGCTATCCGGTCACGGCGTTCGCCACCCTGGAGATCAAACAGGGGCAAGGCGCGGACGTGCGGGGGCACTTGTCGACCGTGCCGGAGGTCCTGGAGCTGCACACGACGACCGGGCACGGGGACATGCTGTGCCGGCTCGTGGCCCGTTCCAACGCCGATCTCCAGCGGGTGATCGACCGGGTCGTCGGTTTTGATGGCATCGTCCGGGCCTCCACGGCGATCGTCATGGAGAACCCGGTCCCCCTGCGGATCATCCCGCTGGTGGAACAGGCCGCGGAGGACCAGCCGCCGCGGTGATCCCGCCGGAGGCGGCGCGTGAGCTTCTGGGAGTACCTCGTCAGCCGCCACCAGCAGCTGCTCACGGACGCGTACCAGCACGCCAGCGCCGTCTTCCAGTGCATGGTGATCGCCACCGCGCTCGGCGTCGCCCTCAGCGTCCTCACGTACCGCAGCATGTGGGCGGGCAATCTGGCGATCCTGTCCACGGCCTCGCTGCTCACCATCCCGTCGCTCGCGGCGATCGGTCTGCTGATCCCGCTGGTCGGCCTCGGGGTGCCGCCCACCGTGATCACCCTGACGCTGTACGGGCTGCTGCCGGTCGTCCGTAACGCGGTCGTCGGGCTGCGCGGGGTGGACCCGAACCTGGTGGACGCGGCGACGGGCATCGGGATGTCCCGGGCGGCACGGCTGCTGCGGGTCGAACTGCCGCTCGCCTGGCCGCCGATCCTCACCGGGATCAGGGTGTCGACCCAGATGCTGATGGGGATCGCCGCCGTCGCGGCCTATGCCTCGGGGCCGGGGCTCGGCAACGAGATCTTCCGCGGCATCGCTTCCCTGGGCAGCGCCAACGCGATCAACCAGGTGCTGGCGGGCACGATCGGGATCGTGATCCTCGCGCTGCTCTTCGACGCGGCGTACGTCCTGCTCGGCCGGCTGACGATTCCGAGGGGGATCCGTGTCTGAGCCCTCCCCGGCCGGGACCGCGGGCACCGCCGGGACCGCGGGCACCGCCGGGACCGCGGGCGCCGCCGGGACCTCGGGCGCCGCGGGCGCGGGACCGGCCACCGCCACCATGCCCGGGTACGTACCGCACCCCGTACCGGACTCCGCGTCGGGGGCGTCCATCGAGCTGGAGGAGCTGACCAAGCGCTATCCGGGCAACCCGTACCCCTCCGTCGAGAACGTCAGCATGGAGATCAAGGCGGGCGAGACAGTGATCTTCGTCGGCCCGTCCGGCTGCGGGAAGTCCACCACCCTGAAGATGATCAACCGGCTGATCGAGCCGACCAGCGGCCGCATCCGGATCGGCGACGAGGACGTCACCGACATCGACCCGGTGAAGCTGCGCCGCAAGGTGGGATATGCCATCCAGTCCTCGGGCCTGTTCCCGCATATGACCGTCGCGGAGAACATCGCGCTCGTCCCGAAGATGGTCGGCTGGTCCAAGTCCCGGGTGAAGGACCGGGTGGAGGAGATGCTGGACCTGGTCGGGCTCGACCCGCGCGAGTTCCACGACCGGTACCCGCGCCAGCTGTCCGGCGGCCAGCAGCAACGGGTGGGCGTGGCCCGGGCGCTGGCGGCCGATCCGCCCGTCCTGCTGATGGACGAACCGTTCGGCGCGGTCGACCCGATCACCCGCGACCACCTCCAGGACGAGCTGATCCGGCTCCAGCACGAGCTGCACAAGACGATCGTCTTCGTCACCCACGACTTCGACGAGGCCATCAAACTGGGCGACCGGATCGCGGTGCTGCGGGAGCGGTCGCACATCGCCCAGTTCGACACCCCCGAGGCCATCCTCACCAACCCGACGGACGACTTCGTCTCCGGTTTCGTCGGCGCGGGCGCGGCGCTCAAGCGGCTCAACCTGACGCGGGTCCGGGACGTGGGGGTCGCCGACTTCCCGACGGTGACGGTCGACGACCCGCTCCAGTCGATCTTCAACGCGCTGCGCCAGGGCCCGCACAACGAGCTGCTCATGCTGGACCGGCGCGGCCGGCCGTACAAATGGCTGCGGCGCGGCGATCTGATGCGGGCCAAGGGCTCGCTGGCGCGCGCGGGGACGCTCGTCCACGACACGGTGACCCGGGACGCGACGCTGCACGACGCGCTGGAGGCGGTGCTGATCGACAGCGGCGGGCGGGTCGCGGTGACAGGGCGGCGCGGGGAGTTCACCGGGGTGGTCGACATGGAGACCCTGATGAACTCCGTCCACGAACTCCTCGAAGCCGACCGGCTCACCGCGATCGAGCACCAGCACGATCTGGAAGAACACCGGGCCCACCTGACGGAGCAGGAGCTGGAGGGCGGCGAGTGAACGGGCACGGTACGGAGCCGGGGGGCGGCCCCGGGGCCGGATCCGGGCCCGGACCAGGGCCGGGCGGCGGGGCCTTGGGGGGCAGGGGCCTGGCGGGGGTGCGGCCGCCGGGCGAACACGAGGTCCGGGGGCAGGCGTTCCACCACGGCGGGCACGCGGCCGTGGTGGTGGAGAGCCCGGCCGAGGAGGAGCCCGCCCCGCGGCCGGCCGCGCCCCGGCGCCGTATCACCTGGCCCAAGCTCCTCCTCGTGCCGTTGTTCGTGATGGCGATCGTGCTGGCGACGGTCCTGTGGATCTCCCAGGCGAACCTGGACTCCATCGCCCGCAACGCGCTCGCGGGCGGCAATGTGCAGCTGCGGCTGTGGCAGCACGTACGGCTGACCGCGATCTCCACCTTCTGGGTGCTGCTCCTCGCGATCCCGCTCGGCATCGCGCTCACCCGCCGGGGCCTGCGCCGGGCCGCTCCCGTCTTCACGACGCTCGCCAACATCGGGCAGGCGACCCCGGCGATCGGCCTGCTGGCACTCCTTGTGATCTGGCTGGGCATCGGTCCGTCGACGGCGATCCTCGGCATGGTGATCTACGCGGTGCTGCCGGTGCTCTCCAACACGGTGGCCGGGCTGCGGGCGATCGACCCGCAGCTGGTGGAGGCCTCGCGGGGCATCGGGATGTCGGCGTTCGGCACGCTCGGCCGGGTCGAACTGCCGCTCGCCGTGCCGCTGATCCTCGCGGGGGTGCGCACGGCCCTCGTCCTCAACGTGGGGACGGCGACGCTGGCGACCTTCGGCGGGGGCGGCGGGCTCGGCGACCTGATCACCTCGGGCATCCAGACCCAGCGGATGCCGGTCCTGGTGCTCGGATCGGTCCTGACGGTGGCACTCGCGCTGATCGTGGACTGGCTGGCCTCGCTCGCGGAAGTGGTGCTGACGCCGCGGGGGCTGGAGGCCGGGGCATGAGGGGCGGGGCGGGGGTACGCGCCGCGGGACTGGCGGGGGCACTGGTCCTGGCGGCGCTCGCGGTGTCCGGCTGCGGGCTGAAGAGCGGATCGCCGATGGTGGACGACGTGACACCGGGCAAGCTCGGCCAGGGCGAGCCGCTGAAGGGCGCCTCGCTGACGGTCACCTCCAAGAACTTCAGCGAGAACATCATCCTGGGCCAGATGATCGGGCTCGTCTTCAAGGCGGCGGGCGCCGAGGTCCTGGACCGGACGAACCTTCCGGGTTCGATCAGCGCGCGCGAGGCGATCGTGAAGGGCGACGCCGACGCGATGTACGAGTACACGGGCACCGGCTGGATCACGTACCTCGGCAACTCCGCGCCCATCCCCGACCCGCGGCGGCAGTGGGAGGCGGTGCGCGACGCGGACCGGAGGAACGGGGTGGTGTGGCTGCCGCAGGCGGCGATGGACAACACGTACGCGCTGGCCGTCAGCCGGAAGAACAACGAGAAGTACCACCTGCGGACGCTCTCGGACGCGGCCGCGCTGTCGCGGAAGGACCCGTCGGCGGTGACGGTGTGCGTGGAGAACGAGTTCGCCTCGCGCGACGACGGCCTGCTGGGCATGCGGAAGGCGTACGGGATGCGCCTGCCGGCGGCGAGCATCAAGAAGATGGACGCCGGGATCATCTACACGCAGGTCTCGCAGTCGCACGCGTGCCTGCTGGGCGAGGTGTACACGACGGACGGCCGGATCCGGGCGATGGACCTGACGGTCCTGGAGGACGACCGGCACTTCTTCCCTCACTACAACGCGGCGCCGGTGGTGCACGCGGCGACGTACGAGAAGTACCCGGCCCTCGCGAAGCTGCTCGACCCGGTGACGGCGAAGCTGTCGACGGCGGTGGCGCGGGAGCTGAACGCGCAGGTGGACGTGGACGGGCGGGACCCGCACGACGTGGCGAAGGAGTGGCTGCTCAAGGAGGGCTTCATCAAGGCGGGTTGAGCCGTCGGGCCCCTCCGGAGCGAGTTGCAAAGAAGTTCTGCAAAAAAGCCTTGCAGAGAGTCCTTTGCAACTCTACTGTGGAGTCATGCCCGAGAACGAGAACGAGAAGGTGAACGAGACCGCGCACGCGCCGCAGAGCGAGCAGGGGAAGCCCTCCTCCGCCGAGGGCGCGCCCGCGCCGCCGGAGAACCACGTCCTCAACCCGCGCTCCCTGCGAGCCCTCGCCCACCCCCTGCGCATCCAGATGCTGCGCGCCCTGCGGCACCAAGGACCGGCCACCGCGTCCCAACTCGCGGAGAAACTGGGCGAGTCCAGCGGTGCCACCAGCTACCACCTGCGCCAGCTCGCCGCCCACGGCTTCGTCGAGGACGCGCCGGAGCTCGGCAAGGGACGAGAGCGCTGGTGGAAGGCGGCGGTCAGAGGCACCACCTTCGACGGAGCGCTCGACAAGGACCCCAACCCCGAGGTCCAGGGCGCCGTCGAGGTCTACCTCCACGAGATCGCGAACATCCACACCCAGGAGCTCAACACCTACCTCGGCACCCGCGACCACTGGGACGAGATATGGCGGGATTCCTCGGACATGAGCGACTTCACGCTCCACCTCTCGGCCGAGCGCGCGGCCGAGCTCAACCAGAAGATCCACGACCTGATCGACGGGTACCGCGACAGCGCCGGCGCCGAGGACCCGGCGACCCAGCGGATACGGATGCACCTGCACGCCTTCCCGCAGGACGGCGTCAACTGACCAGCCGGGCCGTGGCGTTCGTTTGACCCGTACGCCACGGCCTCCACCGCACGACGTCCACTCCCCCGCACAGCCGATCCACCACACCCCGTCGCACCACAGCCGACCGGAAGGGTCCTTCAGCCATGCACTCCGACGTCCACCTCACCCTGCACCGTCTGACCGCCACCGAGCTCCGGCACACCGCCGACACCGCCGCCCCGATGGTTCCGTCCGCTCCGGTACGGGTCCAACTGGGCTGGAAGCTCGTCGAGTTCGGCCTCAAGCTCGCCGTTCCCGGGACGTCGCGCGCCGCGCTCGCCGGCCGCGCGCTGTCCGCCTGATGCCCTGACGCCTGACCGTCACCCGGATTCCCGCTCGTCCGCCTGACCGTCGCCCGGCTTCCGCTCGTCACGCCGCCCGTCCGCCGTCCCGCCTGCCCACGCGCCGGCCCACGCGCCGGCCCGGCCGAGCCGCGCCTCCATCGCCGGCATCACCTCATCGCCTTCATCGCCTTCATCGCCTTCATCGCACCCATTGCATCCGGGGGAAGCATCGTGCGCCTACTCACCCATGCCCGCACACCGCTGGTCACCGTCCTGTCGGCCAACACCGTCTCGATCAGCGGGAACTCACTCACCCTGATCGGTGTCCCGTGGTTCGCCCTGGAGACCACCGGGAGCGCCGGCAAGGCCGGTCTGGTCGCCTTCTGCGCCGCCGCCCCCGTCGTCGTCTCCGCTCTCGCGGGCGGACCCGTCATCGACCGGATCGGCCGCCGCCGGGTCTCCATCGCCTCCGACCTGGTCTGCGCCCTCGCGCTCGCCGCGATCCCGCTGCTCAACCAGGCCGGAGTGCTGCGGTTCTGGATGCTGTGCGCGCTGATGGCGGTCACCGGTCTCTTCCACGCCCCCGGCGAGACCGCCCGCAACGTCCTCATCCCCGACCTCGCCCGGCACGCCGGTACCCCGCTCAGCCGGGCCGCCAGCCTCTACGACGCCGTCTCGCGCGGCGCCCGGATGATCGGCGCCGCCGTCGGCGGTCTGCTGGTGGCGGCGCTGGGCGCCGACACCGTGCTGTACGTCGACGGCGCCACGTTCCTGGTCTCGGCGCTGCTCGTCCTCGCGGGCCTGCGGGGCATCCCGTCGGCCGAACCCCATCGCGACGCACCGGCGTTGAACCTCACCGCCTACCGCGCCGACCTGCGCGAGGGCTACTCCTTCCTGCTGCGCAACCGGCTGCTGCTCGCCGTCAACCTCATGGTGATGGTCACCAACGGGCTGGCCATGAGCTGGAGTTCGGTCCTGATGCCGATCCACGCCCGCGAGGAGCTCGGCGGAGCGTCCGCGCAGGGCCTGCTGGTCGCCGTCTTCGGCGGCAGCGCCCTCGCCGGCGCGCTGCTCTACGGTGTGCTGGGCCATCACGTCCCGCGCCGGCCGGTCTTCACCGTCGGCTTCCTGATATCCACCGCGCCCATCCTCACCGCGGCCTTCACCGACACCATCCCGCCGATGGTCGTGGCGGCGGCGTTCGGCGGGCTCGGCGCCGGGGTGCTCAACCCGATCCTCAGCACCGCCTTCTACGAGGTGGTCCCCGACGCGCTGCGCAGCCGCGTCGGCGGCGCGAGCACGGCCGCCGTCCTGCTCACCACCCCGCTCGGCGGCCTGGTCGCCGGCCTCCTGGTCGACAGCCTGGGCATCACGGCGGCGCTGCTCCTGGTCGGCGGGTCGTTCTTCCTGGCCACCCTGTCGCCGCTGGTGTTCCCGGTCTGGCGCGAGCTGGACGCCCCGGCCAAGATCTCCGAGGACGGCGGTGCGGCCGGCCCGGCTAGCAGCTCGGGACCTTCGACTCCTGTCCCTGCTCCAGAGAGTGAAGCGACGACACCGCGTCGCTGAGCGCGGTGACGGGGACGAGCCGCAGGCCCTTCGGCAGCTCGCTCTGCGCCTGGGAGCACTCGCCCTTCGGCACCAGGAAGACGGTGGCGCCGTCACGGGCGGCGGCCTGCGTCTTCAGGGCGACACCGCCGACGGCGCCGACCGTCCCGTCCGGGTCGATCGTGCCCGTACCGGCGATGGTCCGGCCGCCGGTCAGATCGCCGCCCTTCCCATTGCCGTCGATCTTGTCGACGATGCCGAGGGAGAAGAGCAGTCCGGCGCTGGGGCCGCCGACGTCGGCGAGGTGCAGGTTCACCTTCACCTTGTTCGGGTCGAGCTTCAGATAGTCGAGGGCGGCCAGGGAGGCGGCGTCCTGCGACTCCTTCATCTCGCCGAGGTTGTGCTTCTGGATCTCCTGATCGGACTCCCCCGTCGGATAGACGGAGGACTTCGGCAGCACCGCCCGGTCGGTGCGGAACCAGGCGTCGGCCACCTCGGAGAAGCCGATGGACGCGGACGGCCCGGTCGCCAGGATCGTGGTCATCCGCAGCTGGCCCTCGGTCGGGCGGACCGGGGCGCCGGAGACGGTGATCACCTCGCGGCCCTGGTCCTTGCCGAGCACGTCGGCGGTCGTGCCGGGCTGCGCGATGGCGAACGGCAGCGGCGCGAACCCGGCGGCGGCGAACAGTCCGGCGACGGGCAGCGCGCACAGCGCGAGGGCACGGGCGCGGGGAAGACGGGCGAGTCGGGAGAACACGCCCCCAATCTACTGGTCGCCCGCCGGAAGCCGCCCGCACACCCGCCAGGGCCCCGGCCCGCCGCGAGGCCGGGCGGGGCGTTTCCTCAGCGCCGGGCGCTCCGGGCGCACCCCGTGTGGGCGTCGAAGAAGGCGCGCAGGCGCCGGCGGAGCGCGGCCAGGCGGGCGGCCGGGTCGGCGGTGCCGACGAGCGCGGCCCGCGTGGCGGAGGTCACGAGCCCGGCGGCCTGGAGAGCGGGGACGAGGGCGGCGTAGTCGGTGAAGGCCCAGTGGCCGCTGCCGGCCAGCAGGGCCCGCTCTCCGGCGCGCCCGGCCCAGGAGCGGGTGAGGCGGCCGGCACCGTCGAAGCCGTCCGTACGGAAGAGGAGGAGGGGGCGGTCGAAGCCGTCCAGGGGGTCGAGGTCGAGGTAGCCCTCCAGGTTCGCCACCGCGCGGACGCGGCGGTCGGCGTGGGCCGTCGAGACGGCGGCGGTGCCGCCGGCCGAGTGGCCGTAGATCCCGGTGGTGGTGGCCGGGGGCAGGCCGGCGAGTCCGTCGCCGAGGACCCGGTGGAGGACGAGGCGGAGGTCTCCGACCCGCGTGTCGATCATGGTGCGGAAGGTCGCCGGGTCCGGTTCGCCGCGCAGCACGGTGTAGCGCATTCCGCCGGGCAGGTCCACCTGGCTGGCGTCGCCGGGGTGGTCGACGAGGACGACGACCCGGCCGTGGCTGGCCAGGTCCTCGGCGAGGCTCGTGCCGAGGGTGCGGGAGTCCCCGCCGCCCGGGCTGTACAGCAGCGCGGGCAGGCGCCCGGGCAGCGGCGGCGCGGCCAGGTGCCCGTGGGTGAGGACGGCGCCCCAGTCCACCGTGCCGGGCGCGGGCAGGCCGGGGTGCACGAAGGGTGCCAGGTCGGCGAATTCCCAGGCGGCCGCCGGGGTGAGCTGGGGGACGCGGGGGCGGCCCTGGATGTCGCGGGCCGGGTACAGGACGGTGAGCATCACCTCCCGCGCTCCGCCCTCCCAGGGGTCGGTGCGGGTCGGGTCGGTGAGGTGGACGGTGCGCAGGCCGACGGGGTGGGGCCCGGTGGGCGCGGGCAGCCGGAGCACGGGCCCGGCCGTCGGCGCCGTCGCCGCCCGCGCGGCCGTGGGCAGGAGGGCGGTCGCGGCGCCGAGCACGGCGCCTTGGAGGAGAGTGCGTCGAGAGGTCATGCGGGCATCCTGGGTCCGGGGGCCGGGGTGGCACGACGCTTCAGGCCCTGTCCGAAAGGCGGGCGGAAGAGGGGGAGTCGCGGTAGTGCCGGGCTTGCGTATCCATTTCACGGCGGCCGATGTCGCCCGCGTCCGCTTCGCGCCGCGTCCGGCGCCGCTGCAGGAGTTGCACGCGGCCCTGGCGACGGCGGTCATGCCGGGCCGGGACCCGTTGTTCGACCACTGGCGCGGCCGGGTCCTGCGCGCCCTGCCGGCCGCCGCGGACCCGCTCGCCGACCTGGTGCCGGCCGACCGCCCGCCGGTTTTCCTGGACGTCCTCGCCGACACCCTCGACGACAGCTTCGAGCAGATCCGCGCGACCCGCCCGGAGACGGTCCGCGCCGAGCTGGAGCGGGTGTACGGAGCCGGGGCGCCGCCCCGTTGGGTGCGGGGCCTGCACGCGGGCGAGGAGGCGTCCTGGCGCGCCGTGCGCCGGGCCCAGCGGGCCGCGTACGAGACGGTCCTCGCCCCGGTGTGGCCGCTGGTACGGGATCTGCACCGCGACGCGTTCGCCCGGCACGCCCTGACGGCCGCCGAACACGGACTGGCCGCCGCGCTGACGGCCCTCGCCCCGGGCTCCCGCTTCGACGGCACCGTCTGGCGGTGGCCGGCGTCCTCGCCGCGGGCCGCCGGACGCGATGTCCGGCTCGACGGCCGGGGCCTGGTGCTGCTGCCGACCTTCCGCCACCCGGCGGGCCCACTGCTCCAGGACCGTCCGGGCCGTCCCGTGGTGCTCACCTACCCGTCGGGCACCGGCCTCCCGCCGTCACCGGACGGCTCCGGCTCCGGCGTCGGCTCCCGCACCGGATCCACCGCCTCGGACGATCCGCTCGCGCCCGTTCTGGGCCGTACCCGGGCGGAGTTGCTGCGGCTGCTCGCCGAGCCCCGCTCGACGACGGAGCTGGCCCGCGCGCTGCGGGTGAGCAACGCGACGGCGTCCGAGCACGCGGCGGCGCTGCGCGCGGCGGGCCTGGTCCGGACGGCCCGCGCGGGCCGTTCCGTACGCCATGAGCGCACGGCGCTGGGGGAGTTGACGGCGGGCACGCGCCCCGCCGGGCCGGGGTCCGCGTAGGGAAATCCCTACTTCGTTCCTGAGGGTTGCGGCAGTGCCACGGGGCGGAGCAACGTGATCGACTGCTCGTGGCGATACGGGACACGGGATGCGGGATACGGGTCGGCGGAGGGTGGACGATGAGAGTCCGGATCGGGTACGCGGCGTGGATCGTGGGGGTGGTGCAGTTCTTCGTCGTCCACGGGATCGCCGAGTCGGCGTGGACCACCCCGTACAGCTGGGCGCACAACAACATCAGCGACCTGGGCAACGCCGTGTGCGCCCTCCGGTCGGAGCCCGAGCCGCGGTACATCTGCTCACCCGAACACGGTCTGATGAACGGGTCGTTCATCGCCCTCGGCGTGCTGTTCCTGCTCGGCGTGGTGCTGACGGGCGGGGCGCTGTGGCGCCGGGGTCCGGCCGCCATGGCGGCTCGGGTGCTGCTGGCCGGGGCGGGCGCGGGGTTCGCGCTGGCCGGACTGGCCCCGGCGGACGTCAACGAGAACACGCACGTCCTGGGCGCCCTCTTGATCATGCTGCTGGGCAACGCCGGTCTTGTGCTCACCGGGTTCGTCCTGGTGCGGGGCGTCCCGGCGACGCTGCGGTGGGGCGGTGTGGTGTGGGGCGTGGTGGCGATCGCGGCGTTCGGACTGTTCCTGTCCCGCACCTACCTCGGCCTCGGCATGGGCGGCATGGAACGGGTTGCCGCACTGCCGCTGCTGGCCTGGGTGCTGTCCGTCGGCGTCCACGGTCTGACCGACCGCGCGGCGCGTGCGTCCCGGGCGGTGCCGGCGGCGCGGGGGCGGCTCGGTCACGACGGCTGAGCGGGCCGCGCGTCCATGGCGTACGGCGACGGGAGCGGCCGAGGCGACGGGAGCGACGGGAGCGACGGCGGCGCCGGGATCACGGGCCCGCCCCCGGAGCCGTATCCCGCCGCCCGCCAACCCCCTGACCGGGCCGGCCTGTTCGGGCGTGCCTACGACGTCAGCGCAGGGCGTCGGCGACCTCGCGGGCCGCGTCCACGACCCGCGGGCCGACCCGCTCCGGCACCGCGTCCGACAGCATGACGACGCCGACGCTGCCTTCTATGCCGGTCACGCCGACCAGCGGGGCGGCGGCACCGCTCGCGCCCGCCTCCAGCTCGCCGTGGGTGAGCGTGAACCCGGCTTCGGCGAGTTCGCCCTGGCGGGCGGCGAGGATCGCGCGGCCGGCGGCGCCCCGGTCCAGCGGGTGGCGGAAGCCGGCCCGGTAGGCCACGTGGTAGTCGGTCCACGTCGGCTCGACGACGGCGACGGCGAGCGCCTCCGCTCCGTCGACGAGCGTCAGATGGGCCGTCGCCCCTATGTCCTCGGCGAGCGAGCGCAGCGCGGGCAGCGCGGCCTCCCGTACGAGGGGGTGCACCTGCCGGCCGAGGCGCAGCACCCCGAGGCCGACGCGGGCGCGGCCGCCGAGGTCGCGGCGGACGAGGGCGTGCTGTTCGAGGGTGGCCAGCAGGCGGTAGACGACGGTCCGGTTCACGCCGAGTCGGTTGGACAACTCGGTGACGGTCAGGCCGTGGTCGGTGTCGGCGAGCAGTTTGAGGACTCGAAGTCCCCGGTCGAGCGTCTGGGAGGTCTCCGCGGTCACGACGCCCTCTCCTTCGGAGTGAGTGACGGCGGGCGGCGCTCACGGAGGGCGCGGCACCGGTCCCATCGGCGACGCACGTCAGCGGCCGCCGGCAGGACGGGGTTGCACCGGCTGCGCTCCGTGGCGGCGTTGCCACGGGGCGGTTGCTTGAGCCGGGAGAGTAGCGAGCTGCTCCGCTCAGCGGAAGACCTCGTCCAGAATCCGGGCGTGTGCGACCTGATACGCGCGGTTCGGGACCTAAGTCGCCTGAACAAGGGACTTTGGCGGACAACGACGCCCGGTTCGTCCCCGTACCGTGTGGGTTGTGCGAGGCCGACCGTGGGGGCCGCGCCTTGCCATGAGTGAGGCCCGTACGCCGTCGGCGTACGGGCCTCACTCACACGCGCGGCCGCCTCGCGTCCGCGTCGTGAACGGGGTCACGGACGCGGTCGCGGAGGGCGTCGCGGAGGGGGTCGCGGAGGGGAATCGGAAGGGGACGAATCACCGCATGCGGGTGGCCCACTCCCGGACCTTCTTGATCCGTTCCCGGATCTGTCCGGCGGTCGCCTCGGCGCTCGGCGGGCCGCCGCACACCCGGCGCAGCTCGGTGTGGATCACCCCGTGCGGCTTGCCGCTCTGGTGCACGTACGCGCCGACCATGGTGTTGAGCTGCTTGCGCAGTTCGAGCAGCTCCTTGTGGGAGATCACGGGCCGCCGTTCGGCGGGCAGCTCCAGCAGGTCGGCCTCGGCGTCCGGCTTCTTGCGGCTGTGCGCGATCTGCCGGGCCTGCCGCTTCTGGAGGAGCAGCTGCACCTGGTCGGGTTCGAGCAGTCCGGGGATGCCGAGGTAGTCCTGCTCCTCCTCGCTGCCCGGGTGGGCCTGCATGCCGAACTCGGCGGCGTTGTAGAGCACCCGGTCGAAGACGGCGTCGGACTCCAGCGCCTCGAAGGGCAGCATGTCCTGCTCGCCGGTGTCCTCGTCCTGCTGGCGCTCGGCCTCCGCCATCTCCTTCTCGGACTCGGCGTACGGGTCCTCCTCGCCCTCCTTCTTCGGCCGGTCGAGGACGTGGTCGCGCTCCACCTCCATCTCGGTGGCGAAGCCGAGCAGGCTGGGGATGGTGGGCAGGAACACGGACGCGGTCTCGCCGCGCCGGCGGGACCGCACGAAGCGGCCGACGGCCTGGGCGAAGAACAGCGGGGTCGAGATCGTCGTCGCGTACACGCCGACCGCGAGCCGCGGGACGTCGACACCCTCCGACACCATCCGGACCGCGACCATCCAGCGGTCGGTGCCCTCGCTGAACTCGTCGATATGGTTCGAGGCTCCGGCATCGTCGGAGAGGACGACGGTGGCCTTGACTCCGGTGATCTCGCGGATCAGCTTGGCATAGGCCCGCGCGGAGTCCTGGTCGGTGGCGATGACCAGGCCGCCGGCGTCCGGGATCGACTTCCTGACCTCGGTCAGCCGCCGGTCGGCGGCGCGCAGCACGTTGGACATCCACTCGCCGCGCGGGTCGAGAGCGGTGCGCCAGGCCTGGGAGACGGCGTCCTTGGTCAGCGGCTCGCCGAGGCGGGCCTCGATCTCGTCGCCGGCCTTGGTGCGCCAGCGCATGTTGCCGCTGTAGGAGAGGAAGATGACCGGGCGGACGACGCCGTCGCCCAGGGCGTTCCCGTATCCGTACGTGTAGTCCGCGGAGGAACGCCGGATCCCGTCGTTGCCCTCCTCGTACGTCACGAAGGGGATCGGGTTGGTGTCGGAGCGGAAGGGCGTACCGGTGAGGGCGAGCCGCCGGGTGGCGGGCTCGAACGCCTCCAGGCACGCCTCGCCCCACGACTTGGAGTCGCCGGCGTGGTGGATCTCGTCGAGGATGACGAGGGTCTTGCGCTGCTCGCAGCGGTTGCGGTGGAGCATGGGGCGTACGCCGGCGCCGGCGTACGTGATCGCGACCCCGTCGTACTCCTTGCTGAGCGGCCCGGCGCTGTAGTCCGGGTCGAGCTTGATGCCCACGCGCGCCGCCGCGGCCGCCCACTGTTTCTTCAGATGCTCGGTGGGGGCGACGACCGTGACCTGCTGCACCACGTGGTGGTGCAGCAGCCAGGACGCGAGGGTCAGGGCGAAGGTGGTCTTGCCGGCGCCGGGCGTGGCGACCGCGAGGAAGTCACGGGGTTGCTCCTGGATGTACTTCTCCATCGCGCCCTGCTGCCATGCGCGCAGCTTGTTGGCGGTGCCCCAGGGGGCACGTCCGGGGAAGGCGGGAGAGAGGTGATGGGAGGCGGTGGTAGTAGTCACGATCTCCGGTTCGACGCTCGTCCAGATATGACAACCGGGCCACCTTACCGGTGCCGCCACCCTGATCCCGCATGAACGAGCCGGTGCCGCGGGGCCGTGAGAGAGTCCTCACACGGCCGGACAAAGACGTTGCAATCGCCCCGCAATGTCCTCTATATCCGCCACTTTTCCGCTCGCTACGTCCACCACCAGGTCATATGCCGCATCGAGGTCCACGTCGCCGAGATCGATCCCGTTGACGGCGAGGAACGTGGCCGCCGCGAGCCACGCGGCGCGCTTGTTCCCGTCGACGAAGGGGTGGTTCGCGGCGAGGGCGTGCAGGAGGACGGCCGCCTGCTCGTACGGGTCGGTGTACGCGCTCTCGCCGAACATCCGCGCCCGCGGCCGGTGCACCGCGGACTCCAGCAGTCCGGGCGCGCGCAGCTCCGGATCGCCCTCGCCGGTGAAGGCGATCCGGGCGATGTCGGTCACCTCGGCGACGGTCAGGAACCGGGTCGTGGTCCGCGCCGCGCTCATGCGCCGAGCCTCTCCAGCAGGCGCTGGTGGCGCTTCGCGAGCCGCATGGCCTGGATGCGTACGCGGGTGGCCTCACCGTCGACGTACCGCCGTACGGCCTCGGCGGCCAGCTCGTCGGCGCCGAGGCCGCGGGCGTCGGCGAGATCGGCGAGGTCGGGGGTGACGGGCAGCGTCACGGTGTCACGGTCCACGCGCCGACCGTAGGCGGGGGAGGAAGGCCGGGGCGACCGGTTTTCGGCGGGCGTGGCACTGCCCCCGTCCCTGGTCGGGGGCGGGGGCAGTGCCACATGGTCATCGCGGGACGCGGACCGGGGTCAGGCCACCGGTTCCGGCGCCCGCAGTCGCGTCGCGACCCACGCGCCCGCCGCCGCCACCACGGCCATGGGCACGAAGACGGCCACGAAGGCCGAGGGGTGCGATTCGAGCACCACCGACTCCACGCCGGTGTCCCCCACCGCTCCCCCGCCGAGCGCCGCGAAGGCCGCGCCGCCCGCCGCGAGGAGCAGGACGTTGGACAGGCCGTCGGAGATCTGGAGGGCGGCGGAGTTCACGCCGGCCTCCTCCGGCGCGGACAGCTTGAGCAGCAGCACGCTGGTGGAGGAGATCGCGATGCCCATGCCGAAGCAGCCGAAGGCCCAGGCGACCGCCACCGTCCACACGGGCACGCCGTGGATGAGCACGCTCGGCGCGACCAGGATGCTCAGCGCGATGAGCACCATGCCGCCGACGACCATCCGCTCCCGGTACGGCTCGGTGCCCGGCCGGGACTGCACCCACGAGCCGAGCGCCCAGGTCAGACCGCCGAGCGCGAGCGAGAGGCCGGCGAGGGTGGGGCTGAGCCCGCGCTCGGTGACGAGCATCAGCGGCACGAAGGACTCGGCGGCGATGAACGAACCGGCCGCGACACCGCGCAGCAGGATCACGGACGGCAGCCCGCGCGCGGCCCGCCAGGTGCCGTGCGGCAGCAGCCCGCGGATGGCGGGGACGAGCAGCGCGGCACCGGCGACGGCGGGCAGCAGCGACAGCCAGCGCAGTTCCTGGCCCGCGTACTGGAGCAGGGCCGCGCCGAGCGAGATCGCGAGCGCGAGCCGGATCCGCCGCCGGTCCCAGCCGGGGACCGGCGCCGAGGGGTCGGCGGGGCCGGAGGCGGTCCGGCGTATCGCGGGCAGCGCGAGGGCCAGCGGGAACACGACCAGGACGGGGATGCCGACGAACACCCAGCGCCAGCCCAGGTGCTCGGTGATCGTCCCGGAGGCGAGCGGTCCGACGACGGACGGCACGACCCAGCCGGCGGCGAACGCCGCCATCATCGCGGGCCGAAGATGCTCCTCGTACGCCCGGCTGATCACCACGTACAGCGCGACGATCACCAGTCCGCCGCCGAGCCCCTGCACGGCCCGGCCGAGGATGAACAGCCACATCGTCCCGGCCGTCCCGGACAGCAGCAGACCGGCGGCGAAGCAGCTCATCCCGACCGCGAGCGGCGCGAGCGGCCCGGTGCGGTCGGACCACTGTCCGGCCAGGACCATGCCGAAGAGGCTGGTCGTGAAGTACGCGGAGAAGGCGAAGGCGTACAGCGAGACGCCGTCCAGCTCGCGGGCGGCGACGGGCATGGCCGTGCCGACGGCGGTCGCCTCGAAGGCGATCAGCAGGACGACGGACACGATGCCGATGCTGAGCGCCCGATGAGCCCGGTCCAGCACGGATCCGCCGCCGGCCGGGAGAGGCGGTAGGGCGGCGGGGGTGGATGCGACGTCGGCGTCGCGCGGTTCAAGGGCACTCATACGCCCAAGAGTAAGGGCCGTATGACGTAGTGACCCCTGTCCGGAGTCGGATCCGTGCTGCCCCCTTGGTCGTACGCCCCTCGTACGCCCCTCGGCCGCCGTGACCTCGCCTTATGGCAGGCGTGTGGCAGGCATATGACGTCCGTGTGGCAGCCCGGCCGCATCCGTTGAACGCCCCGGGGGCCGGGCCGTAGCGTCGTTCCCGTCACCACCACGACCGTGTACCCGAGTGGTCCAGGGACTCGCCTGCAAAGCGAGCAACGTCGGTTCGAATCCGATCACGGTCTCCACGCGCCCGGACTCCCGGATTCGGATGGAATCCAGGAGTCCGGAACGCCCCCGCCTACGCCCCTTCCCGTCCGCCTCACGGCCGTGCGACAGTCCCCGCATGAGTGATCAAGGCAGACGCAAGCTGGGCATCCTCGTCGGCGTCGGCATAGCCGCCGGCACGCTGCCCGGCATCACCCTGGGCACGGAGACCGCGGACGCGCTGCTCTCCTTCGTCGTGGCCGCCGCCGTCCTCGCGGTCCTCACCCAACTGATCTTCATCGGCCCCTCGCAGCGCGTCCCCCTGCCCGCACTCCTGGCCTTCGGCTCCCTCGGCTTCGCCCAGGACGCCCTGATCTGGTGGCTGCTGTCCTGGCTGGGCCCGAAGATCTCCACCCTCCACGTCACGGGCCTCGGCACGATCCTGCTGGCAGCCCTGATCACCCGCGCGACCACCCTGCTGATCCACCAACTGCTCTCCCCGAAACCCACCCCGGAGCCCTGAGCCCTGAGTACCCTCAGGCCGGCCCGGCCAGCGATGTTTCGGGGAGCCGCAGCCCGTCCGGAATCCTCGGCGAGGATGCGCAGTCGAGAAGCTTCTGCATGTCACGACCAAAGGAAGCGAGCATGCGCGCCCTCAAAGCCGGGTCGGCGTTCTCCAACCCGCTACCCCACAGCTGGGTCTCCACGAGCAGTTGCGCACGTTGCCCTGAGGCCGTATCGGCCACTTCACAGGGGACGACCATGGAATGACCATAACCCCCGATAGGGGCCACGTAGATGTCATCCGCGACCTTCCCCCAATGAGCGACGCCTCTGCGTGCCATGTCCAGGCTGACGGTCGACCACCTTACGGTGCCATTCACGACCGCATTCACCTTCCCGCCGGAATCCCACTTCAGCACGCAACGAGGGAACACGTCACGGAGTGCATTCTTGTCCGAGTCCGGGTTCCATGCGCGTGCGGCCTTGAGCATGGCCCGGCGCAGATCCGGGGAAGGCCGCGATTCCGTGTGCATGTCGCCGCCCAGCTTCACATCCAAGGTTTCGATGTCGTCAGCTCCGAGAGCCTCTTGACAAACCTGCAGCGACTCCCGGGCGGCCGCACTCTCCTTTTTTCCATCCCCCGTGCATCCAGTGGCCAGCAGCACCAACGCCACTACCGATCCAGCCCTGAGTACGACCGGGAAGGCGTGAGCTCCCATCACTTGACCTTTCCCTCGGTGCCGGAAATCATCCGCGCTCCGTTACCGTACGCAGATTCCGCCCGACTCACGAGGTCAGCCCGCTCCGCTGAGCTCAGATCGAGAGACTCGGCATAGTTCGTGAGCGGCAGGACAGCCCTTACCTGCCCCTGCTTGTACAGCTGGGAAAGGTCATTCCGCGCTTCCTCGTCGTTGTCGAACTCATTATCCTTGAGATACTGAAGCGTATCCGTGGCATACGCGGTGTTGACCGCTCCACCCACGTTCTCCACGACCATCGGCACCACGGTGGCCGTCACCACTCCGGCAGCCGGACCCACCAACGCCCCCGTACCCAGACCGACGACGGCGCCGACGGCGCCACTCACAGCAGCTTTTCGCCACTCGGCATCCTTCTCGAGTTCCAGATTTCGAGCATCCTCGACATCCGTATATCCCGACCCGACATGGAAACCTCTTGCATCATCGAGAATTCCATGAACCTTGACGGTGTTGAGTCCGAACTGGATGGCGTTGTCGCTTTCATTCGCCAGGGCATGCATGCCGCTTGCCGCATAAAGCTGCTGGGCCGCCGAAATAGTGCGATACCCCTCACTGTCGCCCGCCACAGCCCTCATGAAAGCAGCACTCTCCGTCTCACCGAAGTCAGTTCGCGAGCTGCCGTCACTGCTGTTGGCGAAGAAATCGTCACGCCTGACGAAATCTCCGGTTCCGCCGAAATTGAAGATGGAGTAGTCGAGGTCGTCGATGTACGCCGCCCCCATGCGGCCCAGGCTGTCCGTCAGGGCCTCGTGGCGTTCCATCAGCTCGCTGTCGGAGCCGTAGTCCTCGATGACTTCCTTCATGATCTTCGCCGTGTCGGCGTCGCGCTTCAGGCCCGCGCCCGGGTCGTCCCACGCGTGGCCCGTCGTGGCCGCCTCCAGGGCGTGGCCCAGGGCGTCCGGCAGGTAGGTCGCCGAGTCGTCCTGGGTCCGTCCGGGGGTGTCGGGGAAGGACTTGTAGCCGGCGTCCTGGAAGAAGTCGAGGTAGCCGCTGAACGACTTGCCCTCGTCGTCCGGGTAGAGGTCCACGGGTGACGTGGACGGGGTGACGGCCTTGCGGTTGACCGATCCGTCCTCGTTGTAGGCCGTCGGCGGGTCCGCCAGGAAGAACTGCTTCGCCGCCTCCGGGCTGTGGCCGAGGGCCTCCAGAACCGAGATCATCGGGTCGAAGCCGGCTCCGTTCTCGCCCGCCGGGTTGTACGGGTTCTTCATCCAGCCGTTCGTCACGTTGTTGCCGAACATGTTCGGGTCCTTGGCGTGCAGCTGGGTGACGTGCTCGGCGATCGGTTTGAGGAACGCGGGGCTGTAGTCGCCATTGCGCAGGATGCCGCCGAGCAGCTGGTACCCGTAGGGCGGGTTGAAGTCGTTCCTGCCGAGCGGAACGGGCTGCGCGCCGAGCTTCCGCAGGTCCCTGGACCAGGTTTCGGCCCACTGGTCCCCGCCCTGCGTCGCCTGGGCCAGGTTGAGGCCGAGGTTCTTCTGCAGGTCCTGCACGTCGGCGACCCGCTGCTTGTCCAGCTCGCCGTCGTCGTTCCTGGTGTCCACCGACAACCGGCCGAAGAACTCCAGCGCCCCCTTGGGCCCCAGCCCGTCGTAGAACGCCCGCGCGAACGCCTTGGATCCGCTGTTGTCCGCCAGCAGTTCGTTGAGGCGTTCCAGCTCCTTGTGCGTGAGCTCCTTGCCCTTTTTCGCCAACTCCAGTGCACGGTCCGCCTCTTCGGCGTCGAGACTGGTGTACTTCGGGGTGCTGAAGTCGTGCTGGTCGGTGGTGACGTCCGCCTTCAGGGCGTTGGAGCAGGCGACGTCGGCCTCGTTGCACGTATCGAGGATGGCGTCGATGCGCCGCCGCACGGCACCGATGGCCTGTTCCTCCCGGCGGACCAGGTCGCGGTGGTCCGGATCGTTCCGTGCCCCTGGATCGCTCGTCTCGGCGACGGGGTGGACGGCTTCCACCGTTCCGTTGAACCGGACGACCAGCCCCTGGGCGGGTGCGTCGGTATCGGTGATCTTCTTGAGGTCGTCCTGGGCCTTCTTGAACGCCTGGTAGCCCTCTTGAAGGATCTTGTGGATACCGTCGGCGGCTTTCGCCGCGTCGCCGAACTCCTTGGCGGTCTTGTCGATGAACGGCTTGGCGACTCCGGCGTTCGTGCCCTGCCAGTCCTCGTCCTTGGCCTTCGCGGCCATCCTGGTCCGCGCGTCCTCGGTGAGACGGTCGAGCCTGGTCTTCATCTCCGCCCAGTCGTCGACCGCCGCCTTGAGCTTGGCGAGCGACGCTTCCATGACACTGGCGTACGTCAGCATGGCCGGCCCCCTACTTCAGGTACTGGTCGATCTTCGACTGGCTGATCGACGTACGGATGTCCTGGTCGTTCCGCGCATGCGTGGACGCGCTGTAGTCCAGGTGGTTGGAGATGTGGGCGCACGCGTCGACGAGCGTGCGCAGCTGCGAACTCCACATGCGCTGCACGGTGTTCATCGCGATGCCGGTGAGGAAGCCCTTGTCCGTCAGATCTCCGCCCGCCTCCTCGGTGGTGGCGCTCGCGTGCTTGCCGTCCTTGGCGAGACGGCCGTGCAGTTCGTAGGCGGCGTGCCCGAGGGCGCCGAGATGGTCCTGCCGGACCTTCAGATCCGCGTCACTGGCGCCGCCGCGCGACGGGTCCGACTGGTTGAGGCACATCGCGATGCGCTCCTGCGCGGCCTCGCGGGCAGCCGCCCACTCCTCGTCGAAAGACACGGCTTCTCCTCCCCCGACCGGCGCGACGCCGCCGCCCGTCGGCTCCGTTCCCCTGGGAACCTCTGGTGGCTGCCGATGCTAATGCAACGAAACGCGGGGGGAGTTGGCAGCGGGGCTGGTGCGCGAACAGGATGGCCGGATCCGAGGGCGGCGCCGCTCGGGCGCCAAGCCATCCGAGTGACCGACACCCCTGGCAGAGGACTCGCGCCGGCCCGCCCGCCCGAGATCACTCCGTACGCGGCCGGTCAACACGGGTCAAAGGCTGACCGGAACACGCTCCCGGCTCCGTCTCCGCCACAGAATTCCCGGCGGGGGTACGGCTCACGACGCTTCGGAGCGTGGCGGATCCCCGGGGAACGGCCACCCATCGGGCGATCCGGCCCGGGCCCTGCTTCAGGGTCCGGGCCGGGGCGTCAAGGACGACAGGGGCGTCCGGGGTGCCGGGGACGTCAGGAGCGTCGGGGACGTCAGGCGGTGACCACCGCCGCCTGGGGGCGGATCGGGAGGCGGTTGACCGGGCGGCCCGTGGCCGCGCGGACCGCGGAGGCCACCGCCGCCGGAGAGGTGACGACCGGGACCGCGCTCGCCGGCTTGGCGCCGAAGGGGGCGACGACGTCCCGCTCCTCGATCAGCTTCACGATGCGGATGTCGGGGGCGTCCAGGGCGGTCGGCAGGGCGTAGCCCGTCAGGTCGGGGTGCCGGACCAGGCCGCGTGAGGTGCGGAGGTTCTCGGTGAGGGCCGCGCCCACGCCCTGGGTGACGCCCGCCTCGATCCGGGTCGCCAGCTGCGCCGGGTTGAGGACGCGGCCGACGTCCTGGGCGACGGCCATCTCCACGACCCGTACGGTGCCCAGTTCCACGTCCACGTCCACCACGGCGCGGATGGCGCAGAAGGCGAGGCCGACGAAGGCGTCGCCCTGCCCGGAGTCGTCGAGCGGCTCGGTGGGGTGGGGGCGGCACTGGGCGGTGGCCCAGAGTTCCTTGCCCTCCAGGGTCTCGGCGACCGTGGTGGACAGGACGCCGTCGTACGAGGTGATGCGGCCGTCGTTGATCTGGAGCAGTTCGGTGGACATGCCGAACGTGTGGGCCAGCGGCTGGAGCAGTTGCGTACGGACCATCTTCGCCGCCCGCTCGACCGCGCCGCCCGAGACCCAGGTGTGCCGGCCGTGCGTGGCCGGGCCCGCCGGGGGCTGGTCGGTGTCGACGGAGGCCACGTGGACCTCGTCGATGCCCAGCGTCTCCTGGACGATCTGGCGGGCCAGGGTCGAGAAGCCGGAGCCCGTGTCGACGGCGGCGCAGATGACGGTGGCGACGCCGTCGTGGACGCGGACGGTGGCCGTGGACACCTCGTCGGTGCCTTCGGCGCCCAGCATGTGCACCATGCCGAGGGCGTAGCCGACGCCCCTGCGCACCGCGCCGGGCTCCCCCGCGCCATCCGGTCCGCCGGGCAGCAGCCAGTCCTCCTCCGGGGCGTCCATGGGGAGTTCGGGCAGCGGGAAGTCGCGTACGGCGGCGAGGAGTTCGGCGACCGGGGCCGGGCAGGTGACGGTCTGGCCGATGGGCAGGATGTCGCCGGTGGCCAGGACGTTGCGCATGCGCAGGTCGACCGGGTCGAGGCCGAGCTTGCCGGCCAGCTTGTCCATCTGCGCCTCGTACGCGGCGCACACCTGCATCGCGCCCTCGCCCCGCACATGGCCGGACGGCGGGTTGTTGGTGCGGACCGCCCAGCCCTCGACGAAGGCGTGCGGGACGACGTACGGGCCGCAGGCGAAGGAGACGGCGGCGGCCAGCGACTCCGACGAGGAGTCGGCGTAGGCGCCCGCGTCGAGCAGGATCTGGGCCTCCACCTTGACCAGGCGCCCCTCGGCGTCGGCGTGGTGGCGGTAGCGCAGCAGGGTGGGGTGCCGGTGGGCGTGGCCGAGGAAGGACTCCTCGCGGGTCGCGGTGAGCTTGACCGGGCAGCCGGTGCGCAGCGCGAGCAGGCCGAGCGGGATCTGGAAGCCGGGGTCCTCGCGGTCGCCGGTGGCGCCGGGGACGCCGGTCACGACCACCTTGACCTGCTCGGGCGGCAGGCCGAAGCAGGCGGCGGCGAGGTCGCGGTCGGTGTGCGGGTCGGTCGAGGCGGTGTAGATCTCGACGCCGCCGTCGGGGCGCGGTACGGCGAGCGCGGCCTCCGCGCCGACCGTGGCGGTGTCCTGACGGCCGATCCGGTACAGGCCCTCGACGACGACCTCGCCGGCGGCGTCCGGGTCGCCGAAGCGGAGCGGGATGTGCCGGATCAGGTTGCCGTCGGGGTGCAGCGGCTCCGCGGCGAAGGCCGCCTCGGGGTCGGTGACCGGTTCGAGGACCTCGTACTGGACGGCGATGGCGGCCGCCGCGAGCCGGGCCGTGTCCGGGTGGTCGGCGGCGACGGCGGCGATGGCCTCGCCGTGGTGGCGGACGAGTTCGCCGGCGAAGACGGGGCGGTCGGCGACCCGGCGGCCATACGTGGAGGCGCCGGGCACGTCGGCGTGGGTGACCACGGCCCGTACGCCCGGCATCTCGGTCGCCCCCGACGTGTCGATCGACACGATCCGCGCGTGCGGGTGCGGGGAGCGCAGGATCGCCGCCCACAGCAGGCCCTCGGCCCAGAGGTCGGAGGCGTACGGGAAGGTGCCCTCGGTCTTGGCCCGCGCGTCGGCCTGCGGGAGCGAGACGCCGATCCCGTGGACGTGCCCGCCCTCGGGATCCATGGTCGTCGGGTCGCTGCTCACGCCGTGCCTCCGTCGTACGGGTGGGGGATCTGGTGCGGGATGCGGGCGGCGTCGTCGCCGGCGTGGCCGCCCGCCGCCCCGTGGCCGTCGGCGGCCTGCGGGTCGGGGTGGGCGGCGCGTCCGGCGACGACCTCGCGGACGGCGTCGAGGACGCCCCGGTAGCCGGAGCAGCGGCACAGGTTGCCGCTCAGGGCCGTCCGGGTCTCCAGGTCGGTCGGGGCGTGGTTGCCTTCGAGCAGGTCGTGGACGGTCATCGCCATGCCGGGGATGCAGAAACCGCACTGCACGCCGCACTTGGCGAGGGCCCGCTGGACGTCGGACGGTTCGCCGTGCTCCGCCAGGCCCTCGACGGTCCGTACCTCGCTGCCGGCCGCCGTCGCCGCCGGGACCAGGCAGGAGGCGACGAGCCGGCCGTCGACCTGGACGTTGCAGGCGCCGCATTCGCCCTGCGAGCAGCCGTCCTTGGCGCCGGCGAGGCCGAGCCGCTCGCGCAGGACGTAGAGCAGCGACTCGCCGATCCAGGCGTCGGTGACGGGGCGGTCGGTGCCGTTGACGCGCAGCACGTAGGAGGTGTGGGGGTGTTCGTCGTTGCCCATCGGCGGCAGGACGGCGGGCGCGTCGGGCGCCTCCGGTACGACGGGCGCCTCGGGCGGTACGTCGAGCACCTCGGGTACGTCGGGCAGGTCGAGGACGTCGGGTGCGTCGGGCACGTCCAGCACGTCGGCCGCAAGCGGCGCGTCCGGTACCGGGGCCGGCGGAGGCGCCTGCTCCGGTACGAACACGGTGTCCGGTACGGGGGCGGTGACCGGCTCGGGCGCGGGCATCGGCGCGGGCATCTGCTCGGGCATCTGCTCGATCACCGGCTCGGGCGTCGTCTCCCGTACGGGCTCCGGGACGTACTCCGGTGCCGGCTGTTCCCGTACGTGCTCCGGTGTCGGCTGCTCCCGTACGTGCTCCGCCCACGGCGCGGGCGCGCCCCCCGGCAGCGTGTCCGTCGCCCCCGGGTAGGTGGCCGGTCCGGCCGCCTGCGTCCCCCAGGTCTCGGGCGCCGTCTGCTCGGCGACCACCGGCGGCTGGACCTCCCAGCTGCCGGTCGCCATCGGGTCCCCGGCCTGGTCCGGCGTCGTGAACGGGGTCAGCGGCGTCGTCGGCGTGAGGGGGGCGAGCGGGGTGAGCGGGGTGATCATCGGCGGCACGTAGCCGTGGCCGGGGGCCTCCAGCGGCGTGCCCTCCAGCATGAACTCGGGCGGCAGCTGGACGAACGCGGTCGCGTCTCCGTCGTACCCCTCGCCCTGCGGAACCGGCTCCCACCCACCCGTAGGGGGCTGGTGGTTCGCGTGCCCCGGGTAGTCCGGGTGACCCGCGTATTCCGTGTGACCGGTGTGGTCCGTGTGACCCGCGTATTCCGTGTGGTCCGTGTGGTCCTTGTGTGCGTCACTCACGACAGCGCCCTCCCCAGTGCCCGTCGGGCCAGCGCGGCGACCGTCCGCCGCAGGTGCAGTACGGTCGGCGGCACCTTCTCGTCCCCCTGCGGGTCCGGCACGCAGGCGGCGCCCACGTACTCGCCGAACGCCGTCAGCGCCTCCGGCGCCAGCCCCCGCTCGCCGTCCCAGTCCACCAGCGAGGCGATCCACTGCTCCGCCTCCAGCGGCCGCAGCGGCATCGGCGCGATCGCGCCGACCGCGCAGCGCACCCCGCGCCGCGCCGGGTCGAGGACGACGGCGACGGAGGCGGTGGCGCGGGCCGGGCCGGTGCGGCCGGTGGCCTTGAGGAAGACCTGCGGGGCGTGCAGCAGCGGGACGCGGACGAAGGCGACCAGTTCGCCGGGTGCCAGCATGTCGCGGCCGGCCAGCAGGTGACTGACGGGCAGTTCGCGGGTGCCGAGCGGGCCGACGACGACCAGGTCGGCCTCCAGGGCGGCGAGCACGGGCAGCGAGTCGCCGGTGGGCGAGGCGGAGACGATGTTGCCGCCGAGGGTGCCGGCGTTGCGGATCTGCGGCGGGCCGGCGACGCGCGCGGCGGCGGCCAGCGCCGGGATGAGGGCCGCGAAGTCGGGGCGGCCCATACGGGCGTGGGTGAGGCCGGCGCCGAGCAGCGCGTGGCCGTCCTGGTACTGCCAGCCGCGGATCTCGTTGATACGGCTGAGGCCCACGAGTCCGGCGGGGCGCAGCCGGCCGTGGTTGACGGCGGCCATGAGGTCGGTGCCGCCGGCCACGGGAACGGCGGCCGGCATGGCCGTGAGTGCCGCCACGGCCTCGTCGAGCGAGGCGGGCAACGTCACGGACCGCGCCGTGTGTGGTGCCGTCTGTGGTGCGTGCGTGGTCAACCCGCTGCCCCTTCCCGGTGTCCCGGAGTTCCCCGATCGTCCCGGCTGTCACGCCTGTGTGGGCGTACGGTACGTGCTCACGGCCTGGACGTGGCAACTCTGGCACATCTTCCGAACCGTACGTCGCGAGGGTCCGTGAATGAGAGGTTCCGCGCGGGACGGCGCGCGGAACGGGCCGGAGCCGCGTTTCACCGTGTCACGGCGGCGCCGGGCGGGGCGCGTCGGGTCGCCGCGCGGGCGGGTCTCACACGTTCGGGGGCGTTCCCTCCAGAGGGCGACCCGGCACGCCGGGGCGACGCTGCCAGGGGCGCGGTCCGCCGGGCGGGCGGTACTCCACGCCGAGGGCGTCCAGGCGCCGGTAGTGGGCGGTCATCCGGCGCTCGAATCCGGCCAGGTCACGGGCGTCGGGCGCGGGCAGCTCGGACCAGGCGACCTCGGCGAAGGCGGCGAGCCGGGGCTGGGTCTGGTAGTCGACCCGGGACCGGTTCTCCATCACCTCGGTCCACACGTTGGCCTGAGTGCCCAGGATGTGCGCGGCGGCTGCCTCGGACAGGCCGGGCGGGACGGGTTCGAAGCGGTAGACGTCGGCCAGGGTGCGGACGTATCCGATGGGCATCGGCTCGTCCTCGCCCGGGTCCTGACGGTGGTCCAGGTAGACCTGCTGCTCGGGGCACATGACCACGTCGTGGCCGGCCTCGGCGGCGGCGATCCCGCCCGCGTAGCCGCGCCAGGACGAGACGGTCGCGCCGGGGGTGAGGCCGAGCCCGGTGGTCCCGCCCGGACCGGCGTCGGCGCCACTCTCGGTCACGGTGCCGCCTTCGGTCACGGCGCCGCTCTCGGCCGCAGTGCCGCTTTCGGCCAGGGGGACGAGCGGGGTCCCGGCGGCCGGGCCGCCCTCCAGGATCTCGTCCCAGCCGACGAGCCGGCGGCCGCGCGCGGCGAGCCAGCGGTCGAAGTGCCGGACGAACCACGCCTGGAGACCGTCCTCGTCGCCGACGCCCAGCTCCTCGATCCGGGCCCGCGCGGTGGGCGACGCCTTCCACTGGTCCTTGGGGCACTCGTCGCCGCCGATGTGGACGTAGGGCGACGGGAAGAGGCCGAGGATCTCCTCGAAGACGTCCTCGTAGAAGCGGAGGACGGCGTCGGTGGGGGCGAGGACGTTCGGGTTGACGCCCCAGGTGTCCCAGACGGGCAGGGCGGTGGTGTCGACGACGTCGCCGTTGCCGAGTTCGGGGTACGCGGCGATGGCGGCCTGCGAGTGGCCGGGGAGGTCGATCTCGGGGACGACCGTGATGTGCCGGTCGGCCGCGTAGGCGACGATCTCGCGGATGTCGTCGTGCGTGTAGAAGCCGCCGTGCGGGGTCTCGTTCCACTGCGACGACTCCCGGTGGCCCCACTTGCTGCGGGCCCGCCAGGAGCCGACCTCGGTGAGCCGGGGGTGGCGCTCGATCTCGACGCGCCAGCCCTGGTCGTCGGTGAGGTGGAGGTGCAGGACGTTCAGTTTGTGCGCGGCCATCAGGTCGAGCTGGCGCAGGACATCGGTCTTGGGCATGAAGTGGCGGGCGACGTCGAGCATGAGGCCGCGCCAGCGGAAGCGGGGGGCGTCGGTGACGGTGAGGGACGGCAGGTCCCAGGCGTGCCCGGCGGGCGCGACGCGCGCCGCGCGGTGGGCCTCGGGGCCGAGCAGCTGACGCAGCGTCTGGGCCGCCCAGAACACCCCGGCCGGGCCGCCGCCCTCGATGACGACGGCCGCGTCCGCGACGGAGCCGTCCGCGGACAGGACGTACCCCTCCGGACCGTGCTCCCGTTCCACGTCGGCGCTGATCCGCAGCCGGATCGCGTGCGGTCCCGCGCCGTCGGCCAGCGGCAGCCCGGTCGCGGCGCCGAGCACGGCGCGCAGCCAGCGGGCGGTGCGGTGGGTGCCGGGGCCGGCGTCGACGGTGGTGCGCTCGTCGAGGGTGACGTACCCCGGTGCGCCCGAGGCGTCCAACGCTCCTGGCGCGCCGCCCCGGCGGGCCGCCTCCCGGGGCGCCGGGATCAGGTCGAGGTCACGGTACGGGGGGTGAGCGTTCATCGGGTCCGTCCTCCGCCACACGAGTCGTTGCATCATGCGCAACGGGCGTTCCGCACTGCACAACACGCGTGAGCGTAGGGGCGCTCCCGGGGCGGCCACAAGTGCACCCGCGTCCCGCATCGGCGGCATAGGACGGCGCCCGCACCCCGCCTCGACGGCATATGACAAACGGCCCCCGGCGGGCGCACCCCTTCAGGGGCGCCCGCCGAGGGCCGTTCGCGGCCGGTCCGGCCTGGCGTCGGAGGACTACTTCTTGTCCTTGCCGCCCTTGTCCTTGTCGCCGCCGGCGCCCATGGAGTCGTAGATCTCCTTGCACATCGGGCACACCGGGTACTTCTTGGGGTCGCGGCCGGGCACCCAGACCTTGCCGCACAGTGCCACCACGGGAGTGCCCTCGAGGGCACTCGCCATGATCTTGTCCTTCTGGACGTAGTGGGCGTAGCGCTCGTGGTCGCCGTCGCCGCGGGACACCTGCGGCGTCGGCTCGACGAGGATCCCCGTACCTGCCCCGCGCTCGGGCTCGAGAGTGCTCATGGGACCCAAGGGTACTGGGTACGGGGCGCCCCCAGACCCGCCCGCGTGCGCCCCTCCGAGCGGGCGAACGCCCCGCTCCCGGCGAGCCGTCGCGCTTCCGTGCGCCCCTTTCTCCGCCCGGGGCGCCGTCCTGCCATCGCCACGGTTCATCACCAAGGGCTACGACCGATCCTCACCGTGCGATCCACCCCCGAAAGGTTTCGCGAACCTCCAGGACGCGCCGGCCGCGATCACCCGGAACCGCGTCCTCCGACAGCGGTCGACGAGGACGCCTCAGTTGGAGGACGCCTCAGTTGAGGGACGGGTCGTCCGGGTACGTGGCCACCATCGCCAGCTCGCCGCGCTGCCGCCGCAGCACCTGGCGCCACAGCGTGTCCGGGCGCGGGTGGGAGACGTCGCCGGGCTCGGACTCGACCACGTACCAGGCGCCGTCGCGCAGCTCGGTCTCCAGCTGGCCCGGGCCCCATCCCGCGTACCCCGCGAAGATCCGCAGGGCGCCGAGGGCCGGGCCGACGAGCTCGGGCGGGGCCTCCAGGTCGACGAGCCCGATCGCCCCGTGCACCCGGCGCCAGCCCAGCGGGCCCTCGTCGCCGGGGATGACGGCGATGCCGAGGGCGGCGTCGAGCGAGACGGGGCCGCCCTGGAAGACGACGCCGGGTTCGCCGGCGAGTCCGGCCCAGGCGGCGAGGACGTCGCCGACCGTCACAGGGGTGGGCCGGTTGAGGACCACGCCGAGGGAGCCCTCGTCGTCGTGATCGAGCAGCAGGACCACCGCGCGGTCGAAATTGGGGTCCGCGAGCGCGGGGGTGGCGACGAGCAGCCGGCCTGTGAGCGAGGACACCTCCGTCATGCGGGACATGATCCCGCATCCAAGCCGCCCGCGTTCGGGGATCGCGGCGATGCGCGGGGATCGCGGGGACGCGCGGGGGTTGCCCGGGCCGGTCCGGGGCAGGCGTACGCCACCGCAGGTCAGCCGTGCGCCGTCACGTGCCCCCGGAGGAGGAACCGGAAGAAGCGGACGGTAACACTCCGCAAGATCACGAGAACAGAGGGTGTTGTGCCGAATTCATTACATTCGCGGGCCCCCCTCACCCACCCGAGTGGGGTCTCCACGCCCCTTACTCTTTTGACTGGCCCATCCGACCTACGACCCGGAACGCGAGATTCATGACCGGCACTGACGATGTCCTGCTTGTCCACGGCGGCACCCCGCTGGAGGGCGAGATCCGCGTCCGAGGCGCGAAGAACCTCGTGCCCAAGGCGATGGTCGCCGCACTTCTCGGCAGCGGGCCGAGCCGACTGCGCAACGTGCCCGACATCCGCGACGTCCGCGTGGTCCGCGGGCTGCTCCAGCTGCACGGTGTGACCGTCCGCCCCGGCGACGAGCCGGGCGAGCTGATCATGGACCCGACGCACGTCGAGTCCGCCAACGTGGCCGACATCGACGCGCACGCCGGATCCTCCCGGATCCCGATCCTCTTCTGCGGCCCGCTGCTGCACCGCCTCGGCCACGCCTTCATACCCGGCCTGGGCGGCTGCGACATCGGCGGCCGGCCGATCGACTTCCACTTCGACGTGCTGCGCAAGTTCGGCGCCACGATCGAGAAGCGCGCCGACGGCCAGTACCTGGAGGCCCCGCAGCGGCTGCGCGGCACCAAGATCGCTCTCCCGTACCCCTCCGTGGGCGCGACCGAGCAGGTCCTGCTCACCGCCGTCCTCGCCGAGGGCGTCACCGAGCTGTCCAACGCGGCCGTGGAGCCGGAGATCGAGGACCTCATCTGCGTCCTGCAGAAGATGGGCGCGATCATCGCCATGGACACCGACCGGACCATCCGGATCACCGGTGTCGACCAGCTCGGCGGCTACAACCACCACGCCCTCTCCGACCGCCTGGAGGCGGCGTCCTGGGCGTCGGCGGCGCTGGCGACCGAGGGCGACATCTACGTGCGCGGCGCGCAGCAGCGCTCGATGATGACCTTCCTCAACACGTACCGGAAGGTCGGCGGCGCCTTCGAGATCGACGACGAGGGCATCCGCTTCTGGCACCCGGGCGGCTCGCTGAACGCGATCGCGCTCGAGACGGACGTGCACCCCGGTTTCCAGACCGACTGGCAGCAGCCGCTGGTGGTCGCGCTGACGCAGGCGTCGGGCCTGTCGATCGTGCACGAGACGGTGTACGAGTCGCGGCTCGGCTTCACCTCGGCGCTGAACCAGATGGGTGCCCACATCCAGCTGTACCGCGAGTGCCTGGGCGGCTCGGCCTGCCGCTTCGGCCAGCGCAACTTCCTGCACTCGGCGGTCGTCAGCGGCCCGACCAAGCTCCAGGGCGCCGACCTGGTCATCCCCGACCTGCGCGGCGGCTTCTCGTACCTGATCGCGGCCCTGGCGGCGCAGGGCACCAGCCGGGTGCACGGCATCGACCTGATCAACCGCGGCTACGAGAACTTCATGGAGAAGCTCGTGGAGCTGGGCGCCAAGGTCGAGCTGCCGGGCAGCGCGCTGGTCTGACGCCTGCCCCTCCCCCGTATCCGCCCTGTATCCGCCCGGCCTCGCACCGCCCTTCGGCGCGCGAGGCCGGGCGGTGGGCTTTCCGGGGGATTCCCAGGGCGCCTCGGGGGCACTCCTGGACGGGGCCCGGGCCCTGAGGCCTCCGGGAGCTTCCCGGGCTTCTCAGGGACGGAAAAGAGGGCGGCCACCCCCTGACAGGGTGGCCGCCCTCTTCGCTTGCCTGAGCGCTCCTGAGGGCCCGCCTGGGCCGCTTCCACGGTGGTCGGCGGCCTCAGTGGCCCTCGGCGCGCTGCCTCCAGGCCTTACTTGCCCTTGGCGGCTTCCTTGAGCTTCGAGCCCGCGGAGACCTTCACGCTGAAGCCGGCGGGGATGTTGATCGGGTCGCCGGTCTGCGGGTTGCGGGCGGTGCGAGCGGCACGGTGGGTGCGCTCGAAGGTCAGGAAGCCGGGGATGGTGACCTTCTCGTCGCCCTTGGCGACGACCTCGCCGACGGTCTCGGCGAGCGCGGCCAGAACGGCGTCGGCGTCCTTGCGGGTCACCTCGGCGCGGTCGGCCAGGGCGGCCACCAGCTCACTGCGGTTCATTTCGTTACTCCCGTGTTTCTTCTTGCCTGTGAGGCGGGTTGCCTGTGAGGCGGTCCATGCGGCCGGGGCCGCATGAGTGGGCACTGCGAAGCCGATGCTGCCAGGGCCCTCGGACACTCCCTGGACCCGGGTCCGGTCCCAGACCACGCGCCCAGACCGCATCCTGCCCCCACCAGCGGCGGGAACGCCAATCCGGCACCCTCTGGGGTCACACGAAAAGCGCCGGTTCCCGCCCTGGTGACGTCACGTCCACTCCGCACGCCGGTGACGACGCGGCGGAGCCGAACTACCACCCTAAAGGCGGGTTTGGGGTGCGGCGACCCGCGACACGCACCCCTGGGCCCGGCGGCGTACCCGTCAGGCGTCGGCCGCCCGCGCGGCGTCGCGGACGGCTCCGGCGACGGCTCCCGCGACCTTGTCGTTGAAGACCGACGGGATGATGTAGTTCGGGTTGAGCTCGTCCCGGGTGACGACGTCGGCGAGCGCCGTTGCGGCCGCGAGCATCATCTCGGTGTTCACGGCCTTGGACTGGGCGTCCAGGAGGCCGCGGAAGACACCGGGGAAGACCAGCACGTTGTTGATCTGGTTGGGGAAGTCCGAGCGGCCGGTGGCCACCACGGCGGCCGTCTGGCGGGCCGCGGCCGGGTCGACCTCGGGGTCCGGATTCGCGAGCGCGAACACGATCGAGTCGTCCGCCATACGGGCGATGTCGTCGCCGTCGAGGAGGTTCGGGGCGGAGACGCCGATGAACACGTCGGCGCCGACGACGGCGTCCTTGAGAGTGCCGGTGACGCCCTCGGGGTTGGTGTTGTCGGCGATCCAGCGCAGCGGCGAGTCCGGGGCGGCGTCGACCAGGTCGGCGCGGTCCGCGTGCACGACACCGTGGATGTCGGCGACGACGGCCTGCTTGACGCCGGCCGCGATGAGCAGCTTGAGGATGGCCGTACCGGCGGCGCCGGCGCCGGACATGACGACCCGTACGCCGCTGATGTCCTTGCCCACCACGCGCAGCGCGTTGGTCAGCGCGGCGAGCACGACGATGGCGGTGCCGTGCTGGTCGTCGTGGAAGACCGGGATGTCGAGGGCCTCGCGCAGCCGGGCCTCGATCTCGAAGCAGCGGGGCGCGGAGATGTCCTCCAGGTTGATGCCCGCGAAGCCGGGGGCGATCGCCTTGACGATCTCGACGATCGCGTCGGTGTCCTGGGTGTCCAGGCACAGCGGCCACGCGTCGATGCCCGCGAAGCGCTTGAAGAGGGCCGCCTTGCCCTCCATGACCGGCAGCGCGGCCTTCGGGCCGATGTTGCCGAGGCCGAGGACGGCGGAGCCGTCCGTCACGACTGCGACGGAGTTGCGCTTGATGGTGAGGCGACGGGCGTCCTCGGGGTTCTGCGCGATGGCCATGCACACGCGGGCGACGCCCGGGGTGTAGATCATCGACAGGTCGTCACGGTTGCGGATGGGGTGCTTGGACGCCATCTCGATCTTGCCGCCGAGGTGCATCAGGAACGTACGGTCGGAGACCTTGCCGAGCACGACGCCTTCGATGCCGCGCAGTTGCTCGACGATCTCCTCGGCGTGCGCGGTCGAGGTCGCGGCGATCGTGACGTCGATACGCAGCTTCTCGTGGCCGGAGGCGGTCACGTCGAGGCCGGTGACGGAGCCACCGTGGGTCTCCACCGCCGTGGTGAGCTGGGAGACCGCCGTGCCGCTCGCGGGCACCTCCAGGCGGACCGTCATCGAGTACGAGACGCTGGGCGCCGTTGCCATGACCGTGTTCCTCTGCTTTCCCTGGTCGTGCTGCCACGCCGACGGACTGGTCGCCCGGCGGCGTCCTCCGATCGTCGCACCTACCTGCCAGTAGCAGGTAATGCGGTCATTTCGTTTTCGGAAATCTTTTTCCACCATACGAGAGACCGGAGGGAAACAGAAGAGGCCCCGGTCACCTGGAGGTGACAGGGGCCTCGACTGTGTATCGACGGATCGACGTGTCGATGTATCGAGTTCAAGTGGCACCGACCCGCCATGCTCGCCTCGCGGCAAGTGGTCCCTCTAAGGGACGAAGGTTGGGCCCGGGGGCTTGGATCGAGCCGGTGCCACGACAAGGCTAACAAACCACCCTGGTACGTGATTCCCGAAGCGCGCGTTGACGTCGAACCGGCCCCGGACGGCCGCAGGAGCGGGTGCGGTACGGGCCGGGAAGCGGCCTTGGCGGGCGTACGCGCGCGGGGGCGGGTTCTCCCTCGCCCCGCGCGCGTACGGGCCGCTCCGGCCGCTCCGGCCACTCAGTCCCGGAGCAGATCCGGCACACCGTCCGCGTCCGGCAGGTCGCGCTCGCCGGCGATCACCGTGAGGGCCTGCGTGGACCGGGTCAGGGCCACGTACAGGACGCGCAGGCCGGCCGGCGACTCGTCGGCGATCTCGGCGGGCGAGACGACCACGGTGGCGTCGTACTCCAGACCCTTGGCCTCCAGGGAGCCGAGCGCCACCACCCGGTCGCCGAGCCCGCCGAGCCAGCCCGCCGCCTGCTTGCGGCGGTCCATGGCGACGACGACGCCGACAGTGCCGTCGACCTCGCCGAGCAGCCGCTCGGCCTCCGCCCGTACGGCGGCGGCCATCGCGGCCGTCCCCGGCTCCGCCAGCGCGACGAAGCGGGGCTCCACGCCCGTGGAGCGCACCGCGCGCGGCGACTCCTTGCCGGGCATCGCGAGCGCCAGCACCTTCGCGGCCAGCTCGGCGATCTCGGCCGGGTTGCGGTAGTTCACGGTCAGCTCGAAGCGGCGGCGCGGCCGGGTGCCGAGGGCCTCGTCGCGGGCGGCGGCGGCCTCGTCGGGGTCGGACCAGGAGGACTGGGCCGGGTCGCCGACGACCGTCCAGGTGGCGTGCCGGCCGCGGCGGCCGACCATGCGCCACTGCATGGGCGTGAGGTCCTGCGCCTCGTCGACGATGACGTGGGCGTACTCGACACGCTCGGCCGCGAGCCGTTCGGCGCGCTCGCGCTGGGTCTCCTCCCGTACCGGCATCAGCTCCTCCAGGCCCGTGAGCTGGTCCAGCGGGTCGTACTCGCGCTTCTTGCGCGGCCGGGCCGGGGTGCCGAGCAGCGTGGCCAGCTCGTCGAGCAGCGCCACGTCGTGCACGGACAGGCCGGGGCGGCGCAGCGAGCGGGCGAGCCGGCGCGTCTCGCCGGGGTTGAGGACGCGGCGGGCCCAGCGGCCGAGCCGCTTCTCGTCGGCCATGGCGTCCAGGACCCGGCGCGGGGTGAGCTCGGGCCACCAGGCGTCGAGGAAGGAGAGGAAGGAGTCCTCGGTCGACACGTCCTCGTCGAAGGAGGAGCGCAGTTCGGCGGCGAGCTGGGGGTCGCTGTGCCGGCCGGCGGCGCCGGACTTGGTGTACAGCGCGTCGAGCAGCAGCCGGCGGGCGCGCGGGCGCAGCAGGTTGACGGGCGCGGTGCCCCCGAGCACGTTGTGCCGGATGCGCTTGAGCTCGTCGGCGTTCAGCTCCAGGCGGCGGTTGAAGGCGACGACGCGCAGAAGCGTCGGGGTGCCCTGGGGCGCGGCCGTGCCGCCCTCGTCCTCCTCGTCCCCGAGTTCCGCCTGTACGGCCTTCGGCGCGGGCGTCTCCAGGGCGCCGCGGGCGGCCTTGCGCAGCACGGCGAGCATCCGCGAGGAGCCCTTGACCCGGGCGACGGCGGGTTCGTCGTACGCGTCGGCCTCGGCCCCGTCGACGAGCGAGCCGAGGGCCCGGATGGCGACCTGGCCCTCCTCGCCGAGCGAGGGCAGCACGCCTTCGGTGTACGACACGAGCAGCGGGGTCGGCGAGACGATGAGGATGCCGCCGGAGTAGCGGCGCCGGTCCTGGTAGAGCAGGTAGGCGGCGCGGTGCAGGGCGACGGCGGTCTTGCCGGTGCCGGGGCCGCCCTCGACGTACGTGACGGAGGCGGCGGGGGCGCGGATGACCAGGTCCTGCTCGGCCTGGATGGACGAGACGATGTCCCGCATGGTGTGGCTGCGGGCCTGGCCGAGCGCGGCCATGAGGGCGCCGTCGCCGATGACGGCCAGCTCGTGGCCGTCGAGGGTGGCCGTCAGCTCGGGGCGCATCAGGTCGTCCTCGACGCCGAGGACCTTGCGCCCCTTGGAGCGGATCACGCGCCGGCGCACGACCCGGCCCGGGTCGACCGGGGTGGACCGGTAGAAGGGGGCGGCGGCGGGGGCGCGCCAGTCGATGACGAGCGGGGCGTAGTCGGCGTCGAGGACGCCGATGCGGCCGATGTGCAGGGTCTCGCCGATCTCCGCGTACGTGCCGGAGTCGTCGGCGCGGAGGGCGTCCTCGGCGGGTTCGACGGAGGTGTACGCGCCGTCGGGCCCCTTCTCGCCGTCCTTTCCGTAGAGGAGGTCGATCCGGCCGAAGAGGAAGTCCTCGAACTCGTTGTTGAGCCGGTTGAGATGGATGCCGGCCCGGAAGACCTGGGCGTCACGCTCGGCGAGTGCGCCTGGTGTGCCGACATGGCCCCGCTGGGCCGCGTCGTTCATCAGGAACTCCGCCTCGTGGATCTTCTCTTCCAGGCGGCGGTAGACCTGATCCAGATGTTCCTGTTCGACACCGATCTCACGGTCTCTGACCGTGTCGACGGCTTCCTGCGCGGCCACCGGGGCCCCCTTCTGACGTGCACTTGGCAGCCGTCGAGCGTACGCCACCCGGGGCGCCGTGTCAGTCCTGGGCCCGGTCGGCACGCGGGAGGAAGCGCGGGCGCGGGAGGCAGGGTGACGGGAGCGGGGCGCGATGCCGTCCGTACCCAAGGGGCGAGGGGCCGGGCGTGTACGGCCCTGTGGGCTCGGCACCGGCGCCCCGGAGGAGAACCGAGCCCCAGAGAAAAGGGCCGGCCCGGGCGTACGGGGGAGTCGCCCGGGCCGGCCGGAACCGGAGCGGCTCGGGGGGTCGCCGGTCCGGTTGTCAGGTGTCCCCGCAGGTCAAGCCGGGGGCACCCACAGCATGAACGTTGAACGGTTTAATATCTACGAATCGTTTTTCCTACGAATTCAGACCCGGAACGACCGGGGCACACGGGGGTGCGATGAACAAGACGGCCTTGCGTGCCCTGCTCAAGGAGCGCCGCGAGCTGATCGCCCCCGAGGCCCATGGCCTCTCCCGCCCGACCGGCCGGGGCCGGCGCGCCCGCGGGCTGTCGCAGCAGCAGGTCGACGAGCTGACCAACCGCGCCGTCGACACGTACAACCGCCTGGAGACGGGCCGCTATCCGAACCCGCCCGCCGACTACCTGCGGCAGGTCGCCCGGCTCTTCGGGCTGAACGAGCAGGAGTGGGTGTCGCTGTGCCGGTACGCGGGGATCGGCGACCCGCCCGGGCCGCTGCACCCGTCGTCCGGGCTCGAGGTGCCGGGCGTGTGGCAGGAGGCCGTGGATGGCATCACCCACATGGCGTACGTGACCGATGCCTCCTGGAACCTGCTCGCGCACAACCGGCACTTCGCCGAGATGTACCCGGGCGGGGTGCCCCCGGCGAACATGATGCGCTGGATGCTGCTCGACACGTCCGCCCGGGACACGATCCTGGTCGACTGGCGCGAGGGCTGGGCGCCGCTGGTGCTGCCGCAGCTGCACGCCGCGCTGGCCGCGCGCCGCGACGACGCGACGCTGCGGCAGATCGAACGGGAGGTGCGGGCCGATCCCGATCTCGGGCCGCTGTGGGAGGCGGGCGGGGCGCACATCCATCCGGACGGCGACGAGCGCCCGATCCATCACGCGCTGCGGGGTGCCGGGCATGTCTCGATCTGCGCGGCGCAGCCGCTCACCGCGCCGGGCGCACGGCTGCTGATCATGATCTTCCGCCCGGGCCCCCGGAAGTCCCACGCCCGCGCGCCGATGCTGCGCGCCCGGACGTAGGACCGGCGGCCCTCCGGCCTCGGACCGGCTCAGCCCCGCGGCGGCGGGTCGTCGTGCAGGATCCGCTGGAAGAGGTGGTGGTCGCGCCATTCCCCGTCGATGTGAAGGCAGCGGGGCGCGGTGCCGATGCGTTCGAAGCCGCACTTGGTGAGGACTCGCTGGGAGGCGTGGTTGTCGAGCAGGGTGCCAGCCTCGACCCGGTGCATGCCCAGGTCCTCACGGGCGGCCCGGCAGACCTCCTCGGTCAGCGCGGTGGCCAGGCCCCGGCCGCCGTACGCGGGGTCGACCCAGTAGCCGAGCGAGCCGCTCCGGAAGGGCCCGAGGACGATCCCGGAGAGCGTCGCCACGCCGGCGATCCGCCCGCCGGTCTCCCGGTCCTCCGTCTCGTCCACCGCGAACCAGCGCCGGCCGCCGTCGGCGAGGCGTTCCGCCTGCCCGGCGGGGGTGTAGTACGCCTCGGTCCGATACGGCTCCCAGGGCCGCATGTAGGTCCGGTTGCGCAGCACGGCGGCGGCGAGCGCGGCGGCGTCGGCGGGGCTGTCGGGAACGGCGGGCCTGATCTTTATGGGGTTCATCCGCGCACCCTAGACGCACGCGTGAGACGCGCGCGTATACGGGTGCGAGGCGCGCAGCGACGACCAGGCATATGCCGAGGTGATGCGGAACATCAACGACCTGATCCAGAACCCGGTGTTCTTCACCCCCTTCTTCGGGGCGCTGTTCCTGACCGGGGCGGCCGCCTGGCAGCACGGACGTGCCGGGCGGGCGCGCGGGTGGACGCCGGCGGCGTTCGTCCTGTACGCGGCGGTCCTCCTGGTCACGTCGGCCGCGAACGTCCCCCTCGACGACGCCCTCGCGGCGACCGCGGACCCGGTGCGGGCACGGGCCGCGTTCGAGGTGCCGTGGGTGTTCTGGAACGACGTCCGTACGGTGCTGACGGTGGCCGCGTTCGGCTGCCTGCTGGGCGCCTTCGCCACCCGCCGGACAGGGCCCGGGGCCTCCGCCCGTCACCTGGACTACGAGAGCCGATGAGCGGCGCTACGGCAGCCCCGGCTCCCCCTCCGGCAGCCAGGCCCCGGCCGGGCGGGTCAGCCAGCCCTCCCGGGCCCCGAGCTCGGCGGCGGCGCGGCGCAGCGGGTCGAGGCCGGGATGGCGCAGCCCCTTGCGCCACACCAGGCTCACCGGTGACAGCGGTACGGGGTCGACGAGCGGCCGCAGCACGCTGCCGGGCATGGAGGGGAAGTCGACGCCGGCGAGCACGGGCGTGGGGGCCTTGATCATGATCCGCCGGAACTCCTCCTTGCCGATGACCAGCGGCGCGGGCGGCGCGACCTCGATGCCCCGCCCCGCGAAGAGGCGCGCGGCCAGGTCGGTCCACTCCGGCGTACGGTCGTTGCCGGCGCCCGCGTAGACCCGGCGGCCGGCGAGCGCGCCGAGCGGGACCTCGTCGAGCCCGGCGAGCGGGTCGCCCTCGGGCAGCAGGACGGCCATCGGCACGTACCGCACGAACTGCGTCCCCAGGCGGGCCCGCAGATCCGGCGTCAGGCCGCCGTACCGCCCGAAGGAGGCGTCGAGCCGGCCGGCCAGGATCTCCCGTACGGCGCCGGTCAGTCCGCTCTCGAAGCGGGGCATCAGCTCGACGTCCGGGGCGAGTTCCCGGGCGCGGGCCAGCACCCGGTCGTGGGCGAGGCCCTCGGTGTTGAGGTCGACGAGGAGCGGGCGGGGCGCGCCGCGGAAGGCGTCGGCGAGTTCGTCGTGGGCGGCCAGCACCCGGTGCGCGTACGGGAGCAGCCGGGTGCCGTCGGGGGTGAGCTGGACCTGCCGGGTGGACCGGACGAACAGCTCGGTGCCCAGGTCGCGTTCGAGCCGCCGGATGTCCCGGCTGAGCGCCTGCTGGGCGACGTACAGGCGGGCGGCGGCGCGGGTGAAGTGGAGTTCCGCCGCGACGGCGGTGAAGGCGCGCAGGAGCCGGGGGTCGAGGTCGTTCACGGAGGCCACCGCGGCAGTCAACAACAGAAGTGCGTGAATCACCACCGGATTGGTGTTGGACCGGCCGGACCGCGCCGACCGAGCCTTTCCCCATGCCCGACGCGACGATGCCCGATGTGACGCTGACGCCCACCGGCCCGGCCCTCGCCCCCCGCTACCGGGAGCCCGCGGACCGCCCCGCCCCCGCCAACCCGTACCTCCGTCTGTTCGCCCTCCCCGGCACCCGTGCCTTCGTCCTCGGCAACCTGATCGCCCGGCTGCCGGTAGGCATGTTCGGCGTCGGCATCGTCCTGCTGATCGCCCGCTCCTACGACTCGTACGCCCTGGCCGGCTCGGTCAGCGCCGCCGGCCTGGTCGCGAGCGGGCTCACGGCGCCGTGGATCGCCCGGCTCGTCGACCGGTACGGGCAGGCCCGGGTGGCGCTGCCCGCCGTCCTCTGGGCGGTCCTCGGGCAGCTCACCCTGGTGGCGTGCGTCCACGAACGGGCGCCCGCCTGGGCCCTCGTCGCCACCACCCTGCTCACGTCCACGGCCCCCAACCTGGGTGGCATGTCCCGGGCCCGCTGGGCACACCTGCTGAAGGACGACCCGGACTCCCTGCACACCGCCAACGCCTTCGAGCAGGCCGCCGACGAGCTGTGCTTCATGCTCGGCCCGGTGCTCGCCGCGCTCCTGTGCTCGGCGCTGTTCCCGGCGGCCGGCGCCCTGACCGGCTCGGCGCTGCTGCTCACCGGCACGCTGCTGTTCGCCGCGCAGCGCGCCACGGAACCGCCCGTCGCACCGCGCACGGCCACCGCCGGCCCGTCGCCGCTGCGCGCGCCCGGGATGCCGGCGCTGCTCGCGATGTTCCTGGCCACGGGCGCGGTCTTCGGTTCGATGGAGGTCTCCACGCTCGCGTACGTCGACGGTCCGGGCGCCGGTCCTGTCCTGGCCCTCCAGGCGGCGGGCTCCTGCGTGGCCGGACTGGTCTACGGCCGCGTCCGGCGCGCCGTCCCGCTCGCGGCCTGCCTCGCCGCGATGACCGCCCTGATGACCCTGCCCCTGCCGGCCGCCGCCCTCACCGGCTCGCTGCCCGCCCTCGCGGGCGCGCTGCTTCTGGCGGGCATGGCGACCGCGCCGACGATGGTCACGGGCATGGGCACGGTGCAGCGGCTGACCCCGGAGGGCCGCCTCAACGAGGGCATGACCCTCGCCGTGACCGCCCTCCTCGGCGGCATCGCGATCGGCTCGGCCACGGGCGGCTGGCTCGTCGACCACGCCCCCTCCCCCACGTACGGCTTCCTCCTCCCGCCGGTGGCGGCGGCCCTCGCCCTGACGGCCCGCGTCACGGCCCGGTCCCGCGCCTGAGCGGGGAACGGGAGCCCGAGTGCGAGCGCGATAGAAAAAGAGCCGTGAGCGAAGATTCGACCCGTACCTCCGGTGATGCCGCCCCTCCCCCGGGCACGCTGCCGTCCGTCCCGCTGACCGAGGCTGGAGCTCAGCTCTCCAAGCTGGTCACGCTCGCCGAACACACCGGCCAGGTCACCTCCCTCACCCGCTACGGTCAGCCGGTCGCCGCCCTCGCGCCCGCCGGGCTCCTGCCGCTCCTCGCCGGAGGAGCAGCCGGGCCTGCCCCCGTCGATGCGGCCTTCTCGGCCGCCGTCCACGCTCACGCCGCGACCATCACCGGCACCAGCCACGAGAAGAACGCGGCGATTCTCGCCGAGCTGCGCCGGGATGACGAGGCCGCCGAGGAGTCGTCACCGCCCCTCTCCTGACCACCTGCGTCACGGCGCAACCCCACACGCAGGTCGGGATGGTGCGCCCGGGATCGGCCGTGGCAGGGTCGCCCCATGCGGATTCTGGTAATGGGCGGTACGTGGTTCCTCGGCCGCGCGGTCGTGGAAGAGGCACTGCGCCGCGGGGCGGCCGTGACGGTGTTCAACCGTGGCCGTTCCGGCGTGGTCGAGGGCGCGGAGACCGTCCGGGGAGACCGGACCAGCCGGGACGATCTCAAACGACTCGCGGAATCCGGCCCCTGGGACGCGGTGGTGGATACCTCCAGTGGCGAGTTCCCGCCTCGGGACGTGGCTCTCGCCGTCGACACACTGCGGCCGGTGGCCACCCGGTGGGTTCACGTCTCCACCGTGTCCGTCTACGAGGGCTGGCCGCACCTGCCCCTGACTGAGGACTCTCCCGTCCTCGTGTGCCCGCCCGACGCCAACGAGACGTTCGGTCACACGGGTCCCGACGGATCGCCGACGAAGTACGGATTCCAGAAGGCAGGTGGCGAGGCGGCCGTTCTCCGCGCCTTCGGCGAGGACGCGGTGTTGCTGCGGCCCGGCGTCATCCTCGGCCCCGGCGAATACGTCGGCAGGCTTCCCTTCTGGCTCTCCCGTGCCCGGCGTGGCGGCGCGATGATCGCCCCCGCACCGGCCGGCCGGGTGATCCAGCCCGTGGATGTCCGTGACGTCGCCTCCTTCGCACTCGATCAGGCCGCCGCCGTCAGCGGAGGAGCCTTCAACATCGCCCATCCCACCGGCATGACCTTCGCCGACTTTCTCGCCACCTGCCTCGCGATCACCGGAGGCGACGGAACCCCGGTGTGGGCAGCGCCGACGGCGCTGTCCGCGCACGGGGTGAAGCAGTGGACCGAGCTGCCGCTGTGGCGTACCCATGCCGGGGTGTGGTCGGTCGATCCGTCCCGTGCCGTCGCGGCTGGTCTCCAGTGCCGTCCGCTCGCTGACACGATCGCCGACACATGGGCGTGGTTGCGGGCGGACGGCCGGCCGGTGGAACACCCTCGGTGGGCGGAGCACGGCATCGGGCCGGAGAAGGAGGCCGCTGTCCTCGCGGCCCTCGGCTGACGACTACGGAACCGAACTGTCAGGATTCGAGCGCGAGCAGACCCCGATCGGTGCCGAGCGTTCGCGGGGCGGATCGGCTTCTGAAGTCCTCGATACGCTCCCCGAGTTCGGTGGCGAGCCGGGCTCCGCGGAACGCGGGGGCGGTGAGTGCCACCCGCAGGCCGACGACCCGTTGCAGCAGACCGGCGCTGCGCCACTCCCCCGGAATTTCCCACACGGTCTCCAGGGACTCCGCCGCTCCATCCAAGTCCCCGCGTAGAACGCGTGCGGACGCCAAGTCGGCGGCGGCCTTCCCCTGGACGGTCACGGGGCGGCGCGCCGCCGGCCGCGCCACAACGATCTCCAGGGCCCGCCGCGCCGACTTCTCGGCCCCTTCGGTGTCGCCGACGAGGAGGGCCGTGGTCCCGTTGGACATCACCAGCCGCTCCTCGGGGAAGCCGAACTCGCCCCCGACGTCGTCGTGGAGGAGGTCTCGGGCTCCGGTGTCCTGCTGGAGGGAGGCCGCCAGAGCGCCGACGGCGCGCTTCCGGTCGCCGAGGTGTCCGTGGGCGCGGGCTTCGATCGACAACAGACGACGACGGGCGGTGTCGCCCAAGCCTCCGAAGGCCAGGGCGGTCCGGACGTGCCGGACCGCGTCGCCGGGGCGGTCGGCGAAGTAGGCGCAGACGGCCAGACTGCCGGTCGCGTACGCCCGCAACGGATCAAAGCGTGCGGTCTCCCCGTACAGGACAGCCGCTCGCGCGAGCCGCGCGGATTCGTCCAGTACACCGAGGTCGAACGCGGCGGTGGACAACAGGGAACACGACTGTCCACAGAGAATCAGCAGTTCCTGCTGCTGCGCCGGAACCTGTGTCAGACCACGATGGTGCTCGGCGCCGGCGCGCAGTTGCCTGGCCCGCCGGAACGCCTCGAACGGCGACGTGGCCGAGTAGGCGCGGGCAAGGGCGGCCAGATCGTCTCTGAGTTGATCGATGGTGGTGTCGGACACGGACTGTGCGGCTGCGGAGCCTGCCTCGTCGGCGGCGTCCCGAGCGGTCATGGCGATTTCACTCTCGATGTCGAACGGGGTGGGAGCCTCCGTCGCAGCCGCCGGGAACTCCGGTGGCGGGCCGAAGAGGGCCGCTGCTTCCAGGCCGAACAGGTCCTCCAGGACTCGGCACGCCTCCGGACCCGGCAGCGTCTTGACCCGGCCCGATGTCCAGCGCCGGAACTGCGCTTCGGAAACCGTCAGGCCGCGAAAGCCCAGGCGCTCGGCTGCTCGGCCGAAGACCGTGGCGAAGTCGCGGTATCGCCACTGGCGCTGGGCGACCAGCACGCGTAGAAGCGTCGCCGGATCGGTCGTCACGCTCGCTCCCTCGGATCAGGGGACGAATATCCCCGCTCGATCCCTACCGGTCGATGCCCGCACGGCACAACGGAACCCGGCCGGATGACATCTGCGCGCTACCCAGGTGACGCCCCCGCCACCCTCCGGTGCACCCGGACGACACCTCCGGCGGTATGGCGACGACACCCGGGCCGGGAGGACTCTGGCGCAGCCTCGGCAGACCGCGTTCCCCGCAGACGCGGTCAGCGGTACTCACCCACGATGGAGACACCGGCATGAACACCCAGCCCGCCCCACCCGCGCCCCCACCACCGACTCGCGCGCCGGACGGACACGAGCCCTGCGGCCGGCCGTCCGCGCATCTCCTGGAGCGCGCCGGACACGGATGGGCCAGGTTCCTGGCTCGTTGGGACGCATCCGAAGACGCGGGGCTCCCCCGGACGGAAAAGGAGGCCGGGTGGTGAACCCCCCGACCGAAGCGAACCCGACCTGGATGGACATGAGCCGCGACGTGGAACTGGCACTCGCGCTCGCCCAGGGGCGCCCGACCGGTCCGGCAGCCGACGAGGTCCGCAAGCGGCTCCGCATCTACCTTCGGCTGCTCGTCGATCCGGCCGAGGAGTACGCGAAACACCTCGCCGACTCCCGGGCCCGGGACATCGCGACCGCCACCGTGGGCCACGCCCGCGGCCTGCTCCGTGACCAGCACGGCGACCCGGCAGCCATACTCCGCCTTCTCGCCAAGAGCGTTTCCTGGCTGATGCGATACGTCTTCCAGACCCAGCGGCAGCGAAGCACGGGCCACTCTCCCCACACGGGTCCGGCGCAAGCCACACCGGCCCCGCCGGCCTGACAGTCGTACGACCATCTGCGGCGCCCACCCTCCCCTGACGATCTGCGTCTCTCGGATCCCGGAGCAGTCGCTCCGGGACCCGAGAGCTCTGAAGGGTCACCACCGTCAGGCACGGAGGTCGGTAACTCCGTCCTTGGTGAGCTCGTGGGCGATCACAGCCCCCGGCTCCGGTACGACGGGAAGCGCCTTGTCTTCGAAATGAGCCTTGGCGTAGCCGATCGCCTCGTCCTGCCGGGTAGCGCTGCCGAAGTACAGCAGGAGAGGGTGCAGTTGGTACTTGCCCCGGGCTGTCTTCCACAAGAAGTTCCGGGCCATCAGATGCCCTATGGCCACGTTGATGGTGGGCCTCTTGACCCCGAGCATCCGGGCGAGCTGATCCTGAGTGACCGCGATCTCGCCGTGCCGGTTGATGTGGACGTACTGGCCGTGATCGTCCTTCTCGGCCAGCAATCCGACGATGGTCCAGAACAGGTCCTTGGAAAGGCTCGGCAGGTTGTACCGCGGGAACCGGGAGATGAAGCCCAGCGAGACCACGACATGCATGGACTCGGTCTGATTCTCGAACACGTCTTCCATGGGATCAGTCGCCAGCATTCTGTACGGGCTCCTCTTCCTGATCGTGACGTCCACGTCTTCACCAGGGCGGCAGACCTTGCCTGCCTCCTCCACGACCTTTTCGAGGTCCTGAGGCACCCGGATCCGACGACGGCGTCCTGCGTCCTGACGTGCGCTGGCCATGAGCGCACTATACGAGGAAACGTCAGCGAAACCATGACATTCGACGAACCTGCGTCAGCGATCCACTGACACATGACGCCCGACTGATCGAACCTTCGATACCCCGCGCGCGGCCTCAGAGAGAGGAGAAGTGTGTGTTTGTGATTCCTAACGTTACCGTCTAGTAGTGTTCGGGTTTTCCTGACACATCGCCCCGGAAGCCGCAGGCCAGAGCGCGTGCCCCTTATTAAAGAACAGCGGGCCCCCGACAGCCGCGTCTCCACTCCCCCCTTCTTTCGACGGCAACCCCGGAACGCCGGCCCCAGCGGCGCCGCCGCGTGCACGACGGGGTGCGGAGGCACCTCAGCCACCCACGGACGGTCTCCCTGATGACCGGGAGCGTCGGGTCCGCACCCGGCCCGCAGGCCCCCAGGGGCCGAGGACACGGAAGGCGGGCCCGGCGGCGTGGCCGAGGTACGGCCGCAGGGCACCCCGGGCGGGAGCGGGACGGACCCGCGGGCAAACGGCCCCCGGACATGACGAAGGCCCGGCGGTCCTGGGGACCACCGGGCCTTCGCCCACATGGGATGAGTGGAGATGGCGGGAATCGAACCCGCGTCCAACGGTGCGGAACCAGGGCTTCTCCGTGTGCAGTCTGGTGCGATTTTCTCAGCCCTCCGGATCACCCAGACAAGTCCGGAACGGGCTCAGTCACTGTTTGATTTCCCTCTTCACCCCGTGACCGGGATCAAGGTTTAGTTCCCTTCATGATGCCAGGATCCGGGTCGGGAACAGCCCCGGGCTGACACTTCGCAAGTCGCTACTTAGGCAGCGAGGGCGAAGGAATCGCGCTTGGTGTTGGCGATTATAGGTTTCGGCGCGTGGTTAACGAGATCATTGCCGCTTCCTCGACACGCTTCCCCTGCTTCGACATCCGCTGTCGAAACCGATCATCCCCATGTTGCTGTATTCAATTAAAAACTGCTCAAATCGTGCGCCCTCTGTGGGGTGCACGGCCCATCGTACGTGACCAACGCACGCGGGTGCCAGCGTATTCCTGGGCGTCACCCAGGGGCGTCACCCCAGCTTGGCGGCCCGCTGACGGCGCCGGGCGGCTGAGATCGCGCGGCTCGCCTCGCGGGTGTCCTGCTGCTCGCGCAGCGTCTGCCGCTTGTCGTACTCCTTCTTGCCCCGGGCGAGCGCGATCTCGCACTTCACCCGGCCGCCCAGGAAGTACAGCGCCAGGGGCACGATCGTGTGACCGGTCTCGGACGCCTTCTGCTCCAGCTTGTCGATCTCGGCGCGGTGCATCAGCAGCTTGCGCTTCCGCTTCGCCGAGTGGTTGGTCCAGCTGCCCTGGACGTACTCGGGGACGTGGATGTTGTGCAGCCACGCCTCATGGCCGTCGATCTGGACGAATCCGTCCACCAGCGACGCCCGCCCCATCCGGAGCGACTTCACTTCCGTACCCATGAGGACCACACCGGCCTCGTAGGTGTCCAGGATGTGGTAGTCGTGCCGCGCCTTCTTGTTCTGCGCGATGAGCTTGCGCTCCGGCCCCTTGTCCTGGGTCTTCTTCTTCGCAGGCTTGCCCTGCACGTTGACGAGTCCCTTAGCCATAGTGCTGCCATTTTCGCACTACGAGCCCCCTCCGAGGCCACTCAATACCGTGCGGGCCCGCTCCTCGGCCCGGCGCTCCGCCCGCGTGCCCGCCGCCTGCTGCACCAGTACGTCCGGGGTGATGCCCTCGCCGTCGACGGCGTGCCCGGCGGGAGTGCGGTACCGGCCGACGGTGACCTCGGCGACCGAGCCGTCGGGCAGCTCGCTCGGCATCTGCACCGAGCCTTTGCCGAAGGTGCGCGAGCCGACCGTGACGGCCCGGCCGCGGTCCTTCAGGGCGCCGGTCAGCAGCTCGGCCGCGCTCATGGTGCCGCCGTCGACCAGTGCCACCAGGGGCCGCGCGGTGTCGCCGCCGCCCTCCGCGTACACGGCGTGCTGGGTGCCGTCCATGTCGTACGTGGCGATCAGACCGCCGTCGAGGAAGGCGGAGGCGGCGGTACGGGCCTCGGCGAGCAGGCCGCCGGAATTGCCGCGCAGGTCGAGCAGGATCCCGGTGCCGGCCGGGGCGGAGCGCACGGCCGTACGTATCCGCTCGCCCGTTCCCTTGGTGAAGGCGGTCACGCGGACGAGGACAGCGCGGTCGTCGAGGCGGCGGACAGTGACCGGGTCCGTGGTGAGCCGGGCCCGGCGCAGGGTCCGGGTCCAGGTGGCCCGGTCGCGGACGACGCCGAGAGTGACGGTGGAGCCGGTGACGCCCTCGCCGCGCAGCAGCGAGACGACCTCGGAGACGGAACGGCCGGCGACCGGCCGCCCGTCGACGGCGGTGATCCGGTCGCCGGCGCGCAGTCCGGCACGGTCGGCGGGGCCGCCGGGCCTCACCCGGCTGATCTCGACCCCGTCCGCGCCCGACCGGCGGGCGGACAACCCGACCCCGGTGTACGAGCCGTCCAGGGTCTGCTCGAACTCGGCGTATTCACGCGGGTCGTACACCGCGCTCCAGCGGTCACCGCTGCGCGAGACGAACTCCTCGGCCGCCTGCTTGCCGGACTTGCCGTCGGCGACCGCGTCGGCGGTGGCGCGGGCCAGCGCGTCCCGGTCGACGGGGGTGGGGGAGGGCGAGGGGCCCTGGGCTGCGGAGCCGGGGTCGAACGCGGCGACGCCGAGGGCCGTACGGGAGGACGGGGACCGGTCCGCGAACCCGGCGGCGCCCGCTCCCGTACCCACTCCCGCCTCCGTCCCCGCCCCGGCCGCGGCGGGCGGCTCCTGGGCGTCCGGGCGGCGCGGCAGGGAGCCGGTGGCGGCGGCCGTACCGATCACCCCGGCGAACACCAGCGTCAAGGCGGCCCCACGGAGAACTCCGCGGGGCCGTCGACAGAACTCGGAGTCGGCACCGGCACGCATGCGGCCACTCTAGGACCTGTCCGGGGACAAACCGATGGCGCCGAACGGCCCTTGGCCGGACGACGCCATCGGTGGACGCTGATGCCCCTGTGGCTCCCAGGGCGCGGGAATCAGACCTTCAGGTACTTGCGCAGCGCGACGAACGCGGCGATGGACGGCATCAGCAGTCCGATGACGAGTACCAGCGGGAGCTGGGCGAGGACGACGTCCCAGCCGACGAAGTTCACGAGCGGCATCTGCTGGGCCAGTTCGAGGCCGTGGTCGACGAGGAAGTAGTGCCCGCCGAGCAGCAGCACGCACGCGAAAAGACCGCCGATGAGGCCGGAGAAGGCGGCCTCCATGATGAACGGGATCTGGATGTAGAAGTTGGTCGCGCCGACCAGACGCATGATGCCGGTCTCACGGCGGCGGCTGAACGCGGACACCCGGACCGTGTTGATGATCAGCATCAACGCGATGATCAGCATCAGGAACATGAGCGCGACAGCGGCGTAGTTGACGCTGCGCATCATGTTGAAGAGGGTCTCCAGGATCGACCGCTGGTCCTGGATCGATTCGACGCCGTCGCGGCCCGCGAAGGCGGTGGCGATGACCTTGTACTTCTCCGGGTCCTTCAACTTCACCCGGAAGGATTCCTGCATCTGGTCCGGGGTGACGACGGAGGCGATCGCCGTGTCGCTGTACTGCTCCTTGTAGTGCTTGTACGCCTCGTCGGCCGTCTCGTGGTGGACCGTCTCGACGAGCTCCGTCATCTCCTTCAGATCGGCCTCGATCTGCTTCTTCTGCTGCGCGGTGACCGCGCCCTTGGAGCACTTGGCACTGGAGGCCGCGTCGCTCTTGTTGCAGAGGAAGATGGAGACGTTGACCTTGTCGTACCAGTAGTCCTTCATCGTGCTGACCTGCTCGCGCATGAGCAGGGCGCCACCGAAGAGGGCCAGCGAGAGGGCGACGGAGACGATGACGGCGAAGGTCATCGTGAGGTTGCGGCGGAGACCGACACCGATCTCCGAGAGCACGAACTGAGCGCGCATATGACTGTTCTCCCGCCCGTCAGTGCTGGTAGCCGTAGACGCCGCGCGCCTGGTCGCGGACGAGTCGGCCCTTCTCCAGCTCGATGACGCGCTTGCGCATCTGGTCGACGATGTTCTGGTCGTGGGTCGCCATGACGACGGTGGTACCTGTCCTGTTGATGCGGTCGAGCAGCTTCATGATGCCGACCGAGGTCTGCGGGTCGAGGTTGCCGGTGGGCTCGTCCGCGATCAGCAGCATGGGGCGGTTCACGAAGGCCCGGGCGATGGCGACACGCTGCTGCTCACCACCGGAGAGCTCGCCGGGCATGCGGTCCTCCTTGCCGCCGAGACCGACCAGGTCGAGCACCTGGGGGACGGCCTTGCGGATCTCGCCGCGCGGCTTGCCGATGACCTCCTGCGCGAAGGCGACGTTCTCGGCGACGGTCTTGTTGGGCAGCAGACGGAAGTCCTGGAACACCGTTCCCAGCTGGCGGCGCATATGCGGCACCTTCCAGTTGGAGAGGCGGGCGAGGTCCTTGCCCAGGACGTGCACCTGCCCTTGGCTGGCGCGCTCCTCGCGCAGGATCAGTCGCAGGAAGGTCGACTTTCCGGAGCCGGAGGAACCGACGAGGAAGATGAACTCCCCCTTCTCGATCTCCAGGGAAACGTCCCGGAGCGCGGGGCGGTTCTGCTTCGGATAGGACTTGGAGACGTTGTCGAATCGGATCACGAATGCACCACGGTCGGCCGGGAGTAGGTGTGCGTGACCATACGCGAACGGGCATGGCCCGCGCAGTCGCGGACCGCGCTTGTGTCCTTTATCCTTTTCGTCCTTCCAGGCGGACCGGCCCGGGGCGCGCCGAAACGCGCCGGAGCTGGCACAGTGGTAGAGGGAACGCCGGGGTCGCCCCGAGCGTTCTTCGAGACAGGAGCCCGGTGCGGGAGGAGGAGAGCGCATGACCTATGACCGACTGGTGTGCGCCAACTGCGCGGCGCCCGTCGCGGAGGGCCGCTGCCCCGTCTGCCGCGCGAACCGCGAGCGCCTGCCGCAGCCCACGGGGCTGACGCCGGCGATGCTGCTGGCGGTGGTGGTCGCCCTGGTGGCGGCGATGGCTCTGCTGGTGGCGGTGCGCGGGCTGTAAGCCCGTAGAGGTGCGAAGAGGCACCTGGGAGCGCCGGAGGCGCGCGAGAGGCGTGTGCGCGCGTATGGCGCGCCGCGTGGACGGCGTGCGAAGAAGACGCGGAGGGACGTACGCGGGGACGTCCGGGATACGGGAAAGGGCCGGGGTGCTTGGTGAAGCACCCCGGCCCTTCGCGTCCCTTATGGGCCTATCGGCCCTCTAGGCCGGTAGATCTCGTACGGCTCAGACCGCGGCGCGGCCGCCGCCGACGAGGCGCGGCAGGAAGCGGAAGCCGATGCCACCGGCGATCATGGTGGCGGCGCCGATGATCAGGAACGACGTCTCCGCCGCACCGGTCTCGGCCAGCTCTTCCTTGGCCTGGCCCTGCTCGACGGGCTGCGAGCCGGCGTTGTTGGCGTTGTTGTCGTTGCCACCACCGGTACCGCCGGCGCACTCGGCGCCGTCGACGGTCACGGTGCAGTTGGCGTCGCCGGCGTTGTCGCCACCGTTGCCGGTGTTGCTGTTGCCGCCGGTGCCGCTGCCGGTGGTGTTGTCCTGGCCGCCACCGGTGTTGCCACCATTGCCGTGGTTGCCGCCATTGCCGTTCTGGCCACCGTTGCCATTGTTGCCACCGGTGCCGTTGTTGCCACCGTTGTTGCCGCCGCCCGGGTTACCCGGCGTGGTCGGCGGAGTGGTCGGCGGCGGCGTGGTCGGCGGAGTCGTCGGCGGAGTCGTCGGCGGCGGCGTGGTCGGCGGAGTGGTCGGCGGAGTCGTCGGCGGCGGCGTGGTCGGCGGCGTCGTCGGCGGAGTGGTCTCCGGCGGCGTGGTCGGCGGGTTCGTCGGCGGAGTCGTCTCGCAGAGCGTCGGGTCGATCTCACAGGTGGGCGGCTCGTCGCCGGTCACCTCGGAGGTGAAGCCGACCCCCACCCCGGTCGCCGACGCGACACCGGCCGCCGTCAGCGACGCACCGGCCGCGATCACCGCACCGGCCGCGATCCGCGCGATGCGGATCCGCGTCTTCTTCGTCATATGCTCGCTACCCCCAGTAGCTCATTTTGTCTGTGGAGCCGCGGCCGGGGCCCGGGCACTGGGGGCGATCACGTGTAACCGGACCCGCCCCCGTCCACACACGCCCCGGTACACGCGTGCCGCGTGCCACCCTTCCGAGTTTCCAAGAACGCGTCAAGGCCGTTGCGCGTGCGATGCCGGAAAGATCCCGATCCGCCCGCCCTGCGGCGATGCAACTGTGACGTAAACCTGAACTCCAGCCCCTATCAGGCCAGTTACCTTGTCGACAAAGCGCCAGTTCGATCACTCCACCGCTTGCGCCCGCGAATCTCCGAACGCGTCGGCCGTCAACGGCACTTGCGCTGAGCGTCGATCTGCTCCCGCGTCCGCACCATGGGGACTTTTCCGGCCCACGTCATGTATTCGCCATCTCGTAGTCGCACGCCCTTCAGGGCGTCCAGCTTGACGACCCCTGAGTGGACCCTCGAACCTCCGCGGACGTTGGTGAAGCTCGTCTCGACGAAGGGCTCGTGGCCGGGGCGGACGGGGGCAAGGAGGAGGCTCGCAGAGGGTCCTACGCCCGGGTACGCGCCGGGGCCCCGCTCAATCGATGAGCGGGGCCCCGGGTCGTACACGGGCATATGCGTCGGCGTTGGTTACGCCTCCGCGTGATCCTGCTGCTTGCGCCAGCGGATGCCGGCCTCCAGGAAGCCGTCGATCTCGCCGTCGAGGACGGACTGCGGGTTGCCGACCTCGTGGTCGGTGCGCAGGTCCTTGACCATCTGGTACGGGTGGAGGACGTAGGAGCGCATCTGGTTGCCCCAGGAGCTGCCGCCGTCGCCCTTGAGCGCGTCCATCCTGGCACGCTCCTCCTGGCGCTGGCGCTCGAGGAGCTTGGCCTGGAGGACGTTCATGGCGCTCGCCTTGTTCTGGATCTGGGAGCGCTCGTTCTGGCAGGAGACCACGATGCCGGTCGGGAGGTGCGTGATGCGCACCGCCGAGTCGGTGGTGTTGACGCCCTGGCCGCCGGGGCCGGACGCGCGGTAGACGTCGATGCGCAGGTCGGACTCGTCGATGTCGACGTGGTCGGACTGCTCGACGACCGGGAGCACCTCGACGCCCGCGAAGGACGTCTGGCGGCGGCCCTGGTTGTCGAAGGGCGAGATGCGGACGAGGCGGTGGGTGCCCTGCTCGACGGAGAGGGTGCCGTACGCGTACGGGGCCTTGACCACGAAGGTGGTCGACTTGATGCCGGCCTCTTCCGCGTACGAGGTCTCGTAGATCTCGGTCGAGTAGCCGTGGCGCTCGGCCCAGCGCAGGTACATGCGCTGGAGGCGCTCCGCGAAGTCGGAGGCGTCGACGCCGCCGGCCTCGGCGCGGATGTTGACCAGCGCCTCGCGCTCGTCGTACTCGCCGGACAGGAGGGTGCGGACCTCCATCTCGTCGAGCGCCTTGCGGACGTTGACCAGCTCGGCCTCGGCCTCGACGCGGGTTTCCGCGTCGTCCATCTCCTCGGCCAGGTCGAACAGGACCGCGAGGTCGTCGATGCGGCCGCGCAGGGTCTCGGTCTTGCGGACCTCGGCCTGGAGGCGCGAGAGACGGCTCGTGATCTTCTGCGCCGCCTCCGGGTCGTCCCACAGGGACGGGGCCGCGGCCTGCTCTTCGAGCACGGCGATGTCTGCCCTCAGCTTCTCGAGGTCCAGGACGGCCTCGATCGACCCCATGGTCGAGGAGAGGGACTTCAGCTCTTCGGATACATCGACGACTGCCACGCGTCCAGCGTAACGGCTCACGGCGCGAAGCCGGACCCACGGATTCGCGCGGGTGCCGCACGGACCGCGCCAGGACGGCGCGGACCAGGGCCCCCGCGAGCCCCGAAGGCCGCCATGGCGGGGCCCCTACGGCTGCGCGCCCTGCGTCGTCTCCCGCGAGTCCTGCGGCGGCGCGTCCGCGTCCCCGTCCCCGGAGGACGCCAGGTAGCCGCCGATCCCGAGCACGGCCGCGAGCACGGCGGCCGCGACGCCCAGCGTGATCCGGCGCTTGCGGACCGCTTCCGACTTGTGCCGGGCCGAGCCGGGCCGGCGGGCGCTCGCCGAGCGCGGGGCGCGGGCCGTGCCGAGGGGGCCGCCGGACAGCTCGTCGGGGCCGGGGACCCGCATGGAGGTGTGGGTGTCGCGGTTGGAGTCGGTCGAGGCGCCCGGTACCAGCGGGACGGCGGCGCGGCGCGGGGCGGGTTCGCCGCCGCCCGGCTGGGTGGGGTACGGGTCCTCCGCACCGCCGCCGGCCGCCTCGGCCGCCGGGTCCGCGTCCGGCTCGTCGACGTCGAGCGGCGGGATGCCCTTGAGGGTGGGCAGGACGTCCCGCAGCCGGGTCGCCAGCTCGGAGGCGCGCAGCCGGGAGGCCGGGGCCTTGGCCAGGCACTGGACGATCAGCTGCCACAGCTCCTCGGGGATGCCGGGCAGTGGGACGACGGTCTCGGTGACGTGGCGGCGCAGTACGGCGCCGGGGTGGCCGCCGCCGAACGGCGTGAACCCGGCGAGCAGTTCGTACAGCACCGTGGCGAGCGCGTAGATGTCGACGGCGGCGCGGGGCGGCAGGCCCTCGACGATCTCGGGGGCGAGGTAGTCGGGGGTGCCGATGATCCGGGTGGCCTTGGTGCGGCCGGGGGTGTCGATGAGTTTGGCGACGCCGAAGTCGGTGAGCAGCGCCGGGTGGGCGCCGCCGGGGCCCAGCGGGCCTTCCATGTCGAGCAGGATGTTCTCGGGCTTGACGTCCCGGTGGACCACGCCGGCCTTGTGCGCGGCGGCGAGGCCGTCGGCGATGTCGGCGATGATCGCGACGGCGGCCTCGGGCGCGAGCCGGCGTTCGCGGTCGAGACGGGTGCGCAGGTCGGTGCCGCGGATCAGGTCCATGACGAGCGCGAGGTCGTTGCCGTCGACGACGAGGTCGCGGACGGAGACGACGTGCGGGTGGTCGAGCCCGAGCAGGGCGGTGCGTTCCTGGACGAAGCGGCCGACGAGTTCCTGGTCGGCGGCGAGGTCTTCGCGCAGCAGCTTGATGGCGACGGGGCCCTCGGGGCCCTCGCCGAGCCACACCGTGCCGGCGCTGCCCCGGCCGAGGATCTGGTGGGCCGTGTAGCGGCTGCCGATATTCCGTGCCAAGACTGCTCCCTCAGCGGCTGCGGTTCGCGACAAAGTTACGCGTCCGAGGACTCCGGCCGGCACTTCCGAGGGGAAAACACCCCGCGGAAGTCGACATGTCGATGACCTGGCCCTTCTCCGGGCACCCCGCCCCGCCGGTTACCTTCGGTTACCGGTGGAACGAGGGGTTCCGAGAGGCCAGGGTGTCACTGCCCGGCGGTACCGCCGCCGCCCGTCCCCGTGCTCTCGGTGAGCGACGAGATCCAGTCGGTCAGCGAGGAGATGCCGTCGCCGATCGCCTCCCAGTAGCCCTTGCCCTGGGCGATCCAGTCCTGGAGCGGGGTCAGCTCCCAGACGAGCCAGCCCGCGACCACGAACAGCACGATCGTGAAGAGGCAGCCCTTCAGGCAGCCGAGGCCCGGGATGCGCATCGGGTTGGCGCTGCGCTGCCGCGGCGGACGGGGCTCGCGCGGCGCGCGGGCGGGCGCGGGGGCGGGTGCGGGCGCCGGGGGCGGCGGAGGCTGCGGCGGCGCGTACTGCTGCTGCGGCGGCGGCTGGGGGGCGTACTGCTGCGGCGGATGCGGCTGCTGCTGGTACGGCGCCGGCGGCGGGGCCTGCGGAGGCTGCTGCCGGTACTGCTGCGGCTGCTGGTACTGCTGCGGCTGCGGCTGCGGCTGCTGGTACTGCTGCGGCGGGTGCGGGGGCTGCTGGGGGCGGCGCTGCGGGCGCCGGCGCAACGGGTCCTCGCTCGGGTCGAGGTACTGCATCTGCGTCGGCTCGTTGCGGTCGCGGGCCGCGCGCAGCTGGCTCTGCCAGGGGTGTGGCTGCTCGCCCGGCGGATCCTGCGGTACGGGCGGCATGGCCCGGGTCGGATCGGCGCCGGGGCCGCCCGCGGGGAGCACGGCGGTCGGGTCGGCCGCACCGGCCGGACCGCCTGCGGGCAGCACGCTGGTGGGCGCGGCCGGGTCGTACGCGCCCTGCTGACCGATGCCCGCCGGGGCGGCGGAACCGGTGGGCAGCACCTGGGTGGCGCCGGCCGGATCGGCCGCGGCGGGGCTGCCCGGGACCGGCGCGGGGGCCGGGTCGGGCGCGAGCAGCGCGCCGACGCCCTCGGCGGCCTCGATCTGGTCGGGGGTGGCGTGCACGCCGATGCCGGCGGCGACGGCGCGCAGGCCGCGGGCGAGGTTCTCGGCGCTGGGCCGCTCGTCCGGGTTCTTGCGCAGGCAGCGCTCTATGACCGTCCACAGCGGGGCGGGCACGGTGGACGGGCGGCGCGGCTCCTCGGTGAGGTGCTGGTGCAGCACCTCCAGGGCGGTGCCGCCGCCGAACGGGGGCCGTCCGGTGACCAGTTCGTACAGCAGGATGCCGGCGCCGTAGATGTCGACGGCGGAGGTCTGCGGGCGGCCCTCGGCGGACTCCGGCGCCACGTACGCGGGCGTACCGACGAATTCGTGGGTGCGGGTCAGGCCCGGGGAGTCGGCGAGGCGCGCGATGCCGAAGTCGGTGAGCATCGGGTGCAGGGCGTCGCCGTCCTGCCGGAGCAGCACGTTCGCGGGTTTGAGGTCGCGGTGGACGACGCCGTCGGCGTGGCTGGCGGCCAGCGCGTCGGCGATCTGCGCGGTGAGCAGCGCGGCGGCGACCGGGGTGAGCGGGCCGCTCTCACGGATGTAACGGTGCAGGTCGGGGCCGTCGACGAGGTCCATGACCAAGGCGAGGACGTCGCCCTCCACGACCAGGTCGCGGGTGCGCACGATGTTGGCGTGGGTGAGCCGCAGCAGCACGGAGCGCTCGCGCAGGAAGCGCATCACGATGTCCGCGTCGTTGGCGAGCTCCTCCTTGAGGACCTTGATCGCGACGGTCTCGCCGGGCTCGCCCGGCACCGCCGCCTCGGCGCCGGCCGTCTCCCGCTGGCGGGCTCGCCAGACGGTGCCCGTGGCGCCGCGGCCGAGCGGCTCCTCGAGCAGGTACTTGCTGCCGATAGGCCGCACGTCACGCGCTCCCTGCTGATCGTGGTCCCCGGGGGCTGTCGCCGTGTGCCCCCGTGGTCGCTGTGTGTTCCATGACCCGCCCGGGACTCGTCCGGGACGACGTGTCCGGGGCTCGTCCGGGTGTCCGCCCCACTTTAGGGCCTGTCCGGCGGATCATGGCCGGGCCCGCGACGCCCGGCGGGTGGGGCCCCGGAGGGACACCCGTGTCCGCTCGGCAAGACGCCGGAAACGGAACCAAGGTTGCCGGATACGTGCCCCGGGATCGGTGGCCCGGACGGCGGCGGGCCCCGGCGCGGGTGCCGGGGCGGGCCTCGGTGCGGCCCTGGATCGACCGCCCCGGTCAGGACCGCGTACGTACGTAACCAGGCGCATTCCGGCCCATCGACGACCGAACAAGATCGTTTGATGGCCACCCGGGGGCGGGTTGTCAGTGGCAGGTGCGAGGATGCGTACAGCACGTCGTGTCGAGGGTAGGGAGCCCGCGCACCGTGCCGACCTGACCGGACGACGCGTCCGCGACGGGTGGGGGGAGCGAGTGGGTGATTCCCCTGCCCGGCGCGCCGCGCAGAAGGGACCGCTGACGGCGATGCAGATCCGGCTGACCGTCCTCGCACCGCACGCCGGCCACGCCGACCACGGCGCGGGGCGCACCTGCGACGTGCTCGTCACCGCCCCCGCGGGAACCGAGCTGGCCGCCGTGGCCTCCGCGCTCGCCACGGCCGTCTCCGGCCCGGAGACCCCCTCGTCCGGAACGGCCGTGCTGTACGCGGGCGGGGAGCGGCTCGACACCCGCCGCTGTCTGCTCGGCGAACCGCCGCTGGTCGACGGCGCCGTGCTGTCCCTCCACGTACCGGGCCCGCCCGGACCGGACGAGCACGCCGACGCGGGCATCCCGGCCCGGCTCCACGTGGTCGCGGGTCCGGACGCCGGCGGTGTCCATCTGCTGCACGGTGGAGCGATCAGAATCGGCCGTTCTGTGGACGCGGACGTACCGCTCGACGACCCCGACGTCTCCCGGACCCACTGCACCGTGACGGTCTCCCCCGGCGGCCGGGTGACGGTCGAGGACCAGGGCTCCACCAACGGCACGCTCCTCGACGGCACCCCCGTCGGCCCGCGGCCGGTCCGCTTCGCGCCGGGCGCGCTGCTGCGCGTCGGCGAGTCCGCGCTGCGCCTGACCGGCCCGGCGGGCGGCCCGGACGACACCCTGGCCACCGCCTCGGACGGCGACGGCCATCTGCGGGTGGCCCGCGCCGGGACCCCGGCGGATCCGACCGGTGCCGGCGGCGCGCCCGTCGGTCACCCGGCCTACGAGCCGCCGTACGAGCCCTCCGGCGGGGCGGCGGCCTCCGAGTCGCCCACGCACGGCGGCAACCGGCGTCTCGACGGCACCCCCGTCGACGCCGACGGGCACGGGCACGCCGACGCGGACGGCCACACGCGCGTGACGGAGTCCGACGAACCGCACGGCGAGATCGAGACCCACGCCCGGACCCGGCAGACCCGCAAGCGCGGCCTCGGCGCCTGGGCGCGGCGGCTCGCGGGCGGCCGGGAGGAGCCGGAGGCGGAGTACGGAGTGGCGCCGGTGCCCGCCTTCCCCGAGGGCCTCACCGGCGGCCCGGGCGGCCCCGGCGGCGCCCCGTCCGACAGCTGGCCCAACCCGGCGGCCGTCCTGCTCACCGCGCTCGGCCCCGGCCCGCGCCTGTGGGAGCGGGGCCTGGACCATCCCGAGGCCCTGGTGGTCCGGCTCGGCACGACCGACCGGGCCGAGCTGTCCGGCGTGCCCGTCACCGTCGGGCTGCGCGAGGCCGGCGCGCTGGGCCTCGCAGGTCCCGCGCTCCGGCTGGCCGGCCTGGCCCGCTCGGTGGTGGCCCAGCTCGCCGCCCTGCACTCCCCCGGCGACCTGGAGATCGTGCTGGTCAGCGCCGACCGGAACCGCCCCCTGGAGGAGCGGCGGCGGGACTGGGGCTGGCTCGGCTGGCTGCCGCACACCCGTCCGGCGCACGGCCAGGACTGCCGGCTGCTCCTCGCGTACGACCGCGACCAGGCCCACGCGCGGCTGACCGAACTGACCCGGCGGCTCGACGACGGGCCGCTCGGCCCGGCCTGGCCGAGTGCCGACCGGACCACGATCGCCGAGGCCGCCGCCCGGCACACCGGGCCGGTGACGGTCGTGGTCGTCGACGGCGACCCGGGCTCCTCCGCGCTGCGCGAGACGGCGGCGCGGCTCGCCGGGGCGGGCGCCGCCGCCGGCATCCATCTGATCTGTCTGGCCGAGGCGCCGGCCGCGTCCCCGGCCTCCCCGGTCGCGGCGACGTACGAGGCGGCGTGCGCGGCCTCCCTCGCCTTCCGCGAGTGCGGGGCGGCCACCCTGCTCAGCGGGGACGTGGCGACCGCGCTGCGGCTGCTGCGGACGGCGGGCGGGCGGGTCGCCGGGCACGGCACGGTCGGCGTGCTCGACGCGGTGTCGGTCGCCTGGGCGGAGCGGTTCGGCCGCGCCCTCGCGCCGTTGCGCACCGAGACGCTCTCCGGCGGGGCGGGCGGCCGGACCGCCGCCGCGCTGCCGCCGTCGTCCCGGCTCCTCGACGAACTGGGCCTGGCCCGGGCCACCCCCGCGTCCCTGATGGCCCGCTGGGCCTCGGCCGCGGAGGGCACGGCGGTGCTGGGCGCGGGTCCGCACGGGCCGGCCGCCGTGGACCTCACGAAGGAGGGCCCGCATCTGCTGATCGAGGGCCCGGCGGGCAGCGGCCGCACCGAGCTGCTGCGCTCGATCGCCGCCTCCCTCGCGGCCGGCGGCCGCCCGGACCGGCTGGGGCTGCTCCTGGTCGACGGCGCGGGCGGCGACCGCGGCGAGGGTCTGGCGGCGTGTACGGAGCTGCCGCACGTCACCGAGTATCTGGTCGCCTCCGATCCGGTGCGGATGCGCGAGTTCGCGCAGGCGCTGGGCGCGGAGCTGAAGCGGCGTGCCGAGCTGCTCGGGGACACGGACTTCGCCGACCGGCGCTCGGCCGGCCGGATGGTCGGCCCGCGCGCGCCGAGCGCCGCCGAGTCGCTCCCCTCCGCCTCCTCCTCTCTCACGTCCGCACCGTCGGGGGCGCGTGCGACGGCGCGGATTCCGGACGCGCGCCCCGGGGATTCCCGTACGGGTGCCACCCCCGGGCCCGCCGGTGGTTCCGGCGCCCTCGGCGACACCCCGAGCGGGCGCCTGCCCCGGGCCGGGGCGGCCGATCTCCACGCCCGTGCAAGCGGCCGCACGTACCGCACCGGCGGAGACGGCAGCCTCGGCGACACACCCAGCGGACGGCTGCCCCGCCCCTCCACCGGCGACCTCTACGACCAGGCCAGCGGCCGCACGTACCGCACCGGCGGAGACGGCAGCCTCGGCGACACGGTCAGTGGGCGGCTCGCCCGGCCCGCGGGCGGTACCGCCGCGGCCGGGGCCGGGGTGCCCGTCGACGGGGCCGGGGCGCTGCCGCGGCTGATGGTGATCGTGGACGACTACGACGCGCTCGTGGCGCCCCCGCTCGGCGCGCCGGGCCGGCCCGCGGCCGGATCGGTGATGCGGGCCCTGGAGGCCGTGGCGCGGGGAGGGGCGCGGCTCGGCGTCCATCTGATCGCGGCCTCGGCGCGGCCGGAGCGGACGGCCGACACGGAGCTGGCGCACGGCGCGCGGCTGCGGATCGTGCTCGACGCGCCGCCCGCCGCACCCGTCGGCGGCCCGGACGGTCCGCAGCCGGGCCGGGGACGCCTCGGGCATCCGGACGGCCGGGTGACCCCGTTCCAGACGGGCCGGGTGACCGGGCGCATCCCGCGGACGGCGACCCAGCGGCCCATCGTCGTCCCGGTGGAGTGGGAGCGGATGGGCGACCCGCCGGCCCGCCGCCCGGTCCGCGAGCTGGGCAACGGCCCGACGGACCTGGCGCTCCTCGCCAGCGCCCTGGACCGGGCCGCCCGGTCGGTCGACGCCACGCCCATACCCCCGCTGACGTCCCCGGCGCCCGCCTGACGGGCGCCCGCACGAACCCGGACCGCACCCGCCGGCCGCCCCGGCCCGTACGCGCGCGTCCACGCCGTCCGTACGCCCCGGTCGCACGCCCCCGCGTGCGCCCGGGGGCGCCTCGCCGTCACCCTCCCGCGTCCCCACCGCGCCCCACCGCGCCCCCCTCACCCCGCCGCATCCCGACCCCGTCTGACCTGACGTCACGTCACGAGCCCATCACGATCGCGTACTTGACAGTGAAGGCGGTATTGCGGGCCCCGGTCACCGGGCGTAGAACCGGACCCCACGGACCAGACAGCGCGGGAGAGACGGGGCTCGGATGCGTCAGGGCAGAACTCTTCGACTGGCCGCGGTGACGGCGCTCGCCGCCCTCGCCGCGACGGCGTGCGGCGGCGGGGACGGCGGCTCGGACGGCGACCGCCCCTCCGCGAGCGCGGGCGGCGGCTCCGCCGGCACCGGGCTCACGCTGCCGTCCCTCAAGGGCGAGAAGCTGGAGGTCGCCGCCGTCTGGACCGGTCCGGAGCAGGCCAACTTCACCAAGGTCCTGAAGGAGTTCGAGAAGCGTACGGGCGCGACCGTCACGTTCGTGCCGGCCCAGGACCCGATCGTGAACTTCCTCGGCACGAAGATCGCCGGCGGTTCCCCGCCCGACGTGGCGATGCTGCCGCAGGTCGGCGCGATCCGGCAGGCGGCGGCGCAGAAGTGGCTCAAGCCGCTGGGGCCGGAGGCCAAGGCCCAGCTGGCCGCCCACTACGGGAAGGGCTGGCAGGACCTCGGCGCGGTCGACGGCACCCCCTACGGGGTGTACTTCAAGGCCGCCAACAAGTCGCTGGTCTGGTACAACTCCGCCGCGTTCGACAACGCGGGCGCGAGCGAGCCGAAGACCTGGAAGGACCTGATCTCCACGGCCGAGACGATCTCGGCGTCCGGCGTCACCCCGGTGTCGGTGGGCGGCGCGGACGGCTGGACGCTGACCGACTGGTTCGAGAACGTCTACCTCTCGCAGGCCGGACCGGAGAAGTACGACCGGCTGGCCCGCCACGAGCTGAAGTGGACCGACCCGTCCGTCGCCCGGGCGCTGACCACGCTGGCCGAGCTGTTCGGCAAGCCGTCGCTGCTCGCGGGCGGCACGAACGGCGCGCTGCAGACCGAGTTCCCGGTCTCCGTCACCCAGACCTTCACCGGCGGCGACCAGTCCAAGGCGGCGATGGTGTTCGAGGGCGACTTCTCGGCCGTCAACATCGCGGCGATGAGCGCGAAGATCGGCACGGACGCCAAGGTGTTCCCGTTCCCGGCGGTCGGCGGCGGCCCGGCGCCCGTGGTGACCGGCGGCGACGCGGCCGTGGCGCTGAAGGACGGCAAGGGCGCGCAGGCGCTCCTCACCTTCCTGGCCTCGCCCGAGGCGGCGAAGATCTGGGCGGCCGAGGGCGGCTTCCTCTCCCCCAACAAGTCGCTGGACAAGGCCGCGTACCCGAACGACGTCCAGCGGACCATCGCCACGGCGCTGATCGGGGCGGGCGACGACTTCCGCTTCGACATGTCGGACCAGATGCCGCAGTCGTTCGGCGGGACGCCCGGCAAGGGCGAGTGGAAGGTGCTCCAGGACTTCCTGAAGAACCCGAAGGACGTGGCCGGCGCCCAGGCCGCGCTGGAGGCCGAGGCCGCCAAGGCGTACAAGGACTGATCCCGGTGGACCGCGCGCACGGCACCACCGCTCCCCCCTCGTCCGGTGGAACCGGCGGCCCCGGCGGGTCCACGGGGACCGCCGGTTCCGCCGGATCCTCCGGATCCCCCCGGCGCGGCACACCCGCGGGGTCCGGGCGGCGGTCCCTCCGCCCCCGCTCCGCGCTGACCGCCGCCGTCTTCCTCCTCCCCGCCCTCGTCCTGCTCGGCGCGCTGGTCGTCTACCCCATCGGCTACTCGGTGCAGCGCTCCTTCTTCGACAAGAGCGGCGACTCCTTCGCCGGCCTCGGCAACTACGTCACGCTCTTCACGGACGGCACGATCCGTACGGCCATCCGCAACAACCTGATCTGGGTGGTCGTCGCGCCGACCGTGGCCACCGCGCTCGGCCTGATCTTCGCGGTGCTCACCGAACGGGTCCGCTGGGGCACGGCGTTCAAGCTGGTCGTCTTCATGCCGATGGCGGTCTCGATGCTCGCCGCCGGGATCATCTTCCGGCTGGTGTACGAGCAGGATCCGGACCGCGGCGTCGCGAACGCCGTCTGGGTGGGCGTGCACGACACCTTCGCCGAGTCGTCGTCCTTCCCTCGCGCCCGGCCGCTGCCGGCGCATCCGCTGAAGGCGGCGGGCGGCGGGGCGTACGAGACCAAGGCGCCGGTCCGCGCCGGGCGGCCGGCCCTGCTGCCGCTCGTCGGGGTGGCTCCGGCGCAGATGCCGAAGGACGCGCGCCCTGCCCGTACTCCCGCCGACTCCCCCCACGGGGAGATCAGCGGGGTCGCGTGGCTGGACTTCACCCGGGGCGGTGGGGGACGGCCGAACGCCGTCGACCCGAAGGAACTCGGCCTCGACGGACTGCGGATCGAGGCGGTGAAGGACGGCCGGGTGGTGGCACGGACCACGGCGGCCGCGGACGGCACCTTCCGGCTGCCGGCCGCCGCCGACGGCGCCGTCCTGCGGCTGCCCGCGAGCAACTTCCGCGAGCAGTACGACGGGGTGGCGTGGCTCGGCCCCACGCTCGTCACCCCGGCGATCATCGGCAGTTACGTGTGGATGTGGGCCGGGTTCGCGATGGTGCTGATCGCGGCCGGGCTCGCGGGCCTGCCGCGCGAGCTCCTCGAAGCGGCGCGGGTCGACGGGGCGAACGAGTGGCAGGTGTTCCGCCGGATCACGGTCCCGCTGCTCGCGCCGGTGCTCGGCGTCGTCCTCGTCACCCTGATGATCAACGTCCTGAAGGTCTTCGACCTGGTCTTCGTCATCGCGCCGGGCTCGGCGCTCGACGACGCGAACGTCCTCGCCCTCCAGCTGTACCGCTCGTCCTTCGGCACGGGCGCGGACCTGGGCGTCGGCTCGGCGATCGCCGTGCTGCTCCTGCTCCTCGTCCTGCCGGTGATGGCGGTCAACATCCGCCGGATGCGAAAGGAGAGCCGCCGGTGACCTCCCCGTCCGCCACCACCGCGCCCGCCGCCGTCGAGCCCGCCACCCAGCCCCGGCGCGTGTCCCGGACCGCGGCGCGGATCGCGGCCCGGACCGCCTCGGGCGCGGTCCGGATCTTCCTCGTCCTGGTCGCGCTGTTCTGGCTGATGCCGACGGCGGGGCTGCTGCTCTCCTCGCTCCGCTCGCCGTCCGACATCGCCGCGAGCGGCTGGTGGCAGGTGTTCACCGCCCCGGCGCGGCTGACCACCGAGAACTACCGCGACCTGCTCGCGAACGACACGATCACCGGCTCCCTCGGCTCCACGATCCTGATCACCGTGCCGGCCACGCTGCTCGTCATCGTCATCGGCTCGTTCGCCGGCTACGCCTTCGCCTGGCTGGACTTCCCGGGCCGCGACTGGTGGTTCCTGCTGGTGGTGGGACTGCTCGTGGTGCCGGTGCAGGTGGCGCTCGTCCCGGTGTCGAAGCTGTTCGGCACGCTCGGGATCTTCGAGACGACGCTGGGCGTGGTGCTGTTCCACACGGCCTACGGGCTGCCGTTCGCGATCTTCCTGCTGCGGAACTTCTTCGCCGAGATCCCCCGCGAACTCCTGGAGGCGGCCCGGCTGGACGGGGCGGGCGAGCTGCGCCTGTTCGCGCGGGTGGTCATGCCTCTGGGCGGGCCGGCCATCGCCTCGCTGGGGATCTTCCAGTTCCTGTGGGTGTGGAACGACATGCTGGTGGCGCTGATCTTCGCGGACGCCCAGTCGCCGCCGATCACGGTGGCGCTCCAGCAGCAGGTCCGGCAGTTCGGCAACAACATCGACGTGCTCGCGCCGGGCGCGTTCGTGTCGATGGTGATCCCGCTGGTGGTCTTCTTCGCGTTCCAGCGGCAGTTCGTGTCCGGGGTGATGGCGGGCGCGGTGAAGTAGCCCCGAGGGTGAGCCCTGGGGTTACGCGGTGAGCGCGGCCACCGTCGCGCGCGCGAGGTCGTCGAGGTAGCCCCGCGGGGGCTCCGTACGGACGACCACCAGGCGCCAGTACAGCGGGCCGAGCACCAGGTCCAGGGCCCGGTCGGGGTCGGTGTCCGCGGGCAGTTCGCCGCGCCCGGCGGCGGCCTGGACGATCTGCGCCACCACGCCCTGCTGGCTGTCGAGCAGGGCGGCCTTCAGGGTGTCCGCGATCTCGGGGTGCCGGACGGCCTCGACCAGCAGGTCGGGGATGACCTGCGAGGCGACCGGGTGGCGCAGCGCGTGCGAGGCGACTTCGAGGAGGGCGCGGACGTCCCCGTACAGCGAGCCGGTGTCGGGGGCGGGCAGTCCCTGCACGGCGACGGCGCCGACGACGTCGACGACGAGCGAGAGCTTGGACTTCCAGCGCCGGTAGACGGCGGTCTTGCCGACGCCCGCGCGGCGCGCGATGCCCTCGATGGACATCCGGGAGAAGCCGACCGCGGCCAGTTCCGCGAAGACGGCGGCCCGGATCGCGTCGGTCACGTCCTCGCGGAGCACGGCGGCTCCCGCGGGTGCGCGGCGTGGGGTTCCCGGGGCTGTCGTCATACCCAGGATCTTAACCAGCGGGTTCCTCCCGAAAGACGTCTACGTATCGACGATACGGTTGCGTTCCGACGCATGCAGCCCTACGCTCCACGTAGCGACGATACGGACCCGTCCCGTCGCCCTGTCGCACCCCTCCAGCGCCCCCACCCCAGGAACGAAGGGGATCCCGTGACCACTCGGACCCTCGCGCCACCCCCGCCCGCCGCCCCCGGCACCACCGCCGGCACCACCGCCGGAGCCACCGCCGGACCCGCCGCCACCGCGCCGGGCGCGCCCCTCACCTCCGAGGAGCTGCGCGCCCTCGCCCTGCGCCACGGCCTGACCATCAGCGGCGCGCGCCCCTCGCTCCCCGCGTACGTACGGCAGCTGTGGTCCCGGCGGGACTTCATCACCGCCTTCGCCACGGCCAGGCTGACCGCCCAGTACAGCCAGGCGCGGCTCGGCCAGATCTGGCAGGTGATGACCCCGCTGCTCAACGCGGCGGTCTACTACGCGATCTTCGGCGTCCTCATGAACGTCAAGCGCGGCATCCCGGACTACGTCCCGTTCCTGCTCACGGGCGTCTTCGCGTGGACCTTCACCTCGCAGACGATCATGACGGGGACCCGCGCCATCAGCGACAACATGGGCCTGGTCCGCGCCCTGCACTTCCCGCGCGCCAGCCTGCCCATCGCGCTCGCCCTCCAGCAGCTCCAGCAACTCCTGTTCTCGCTCGGCGCGCTGGTGGCGATCCTGTTCTGCTTCGGCGAGTTCCCGCGCGCGAGCTGGCTGCTCGCGATCCCCGCGCTGCTGTGCCAGACCCTCTTCGGCACCGGTCTCGCGCTCGCCATGGCGCGGCTCGCGGCGAAGACGCCGGACATCGCGCAGCTGATGCCGTTCGTGCTGCGCAGCTGGATGTACGCCTCCGGGGTCATGTGGTCGATCCCGCACCTCACCCAGGGCCGCGACCTGCCGCACGGCGTGATCGTGGCGCTCCGGTCCAACCCCGCCGCCGTCTACATCGACCTGCTCCGCTTCGCGTTCGTCGACAGCTTCCACGCCTCCCAGCTCCCGCCGCACGTGTGGGCGCTCGCGGCGGGCTGGGCGGCGCTCGCCTTCGCCGGCGGATTCGTCTACTTCTGGAAGGCAGAGGAGACCTACGGCCGTGGCTGACCGCACCGCGCACACCGCGCCCACCTCGTACGCTCCCCAGGCCCGCGCGGCGACGCCCGAGCGCACCCCCACCGTCGTCGCGGACGGCGTCCACGTCACGTACACCGTCCAGGGCGGCCGGGCCGGCGGCCGCGGCGGCGCCACCGCCGCGCTCAGCCGTATCGCCACCCGCCGCCGCGCCACTACTGCCGCCACCAAGGCCCCCGGCACCCGCCAGGTCCACGCGGTCAAGGGCGTCAGCTTCGCCGCCTTCCGGGGCGAGGCGATCGGCCTCATCGGCTCCAACGGCTCGGGCAAGTCGACCCTGCTCAAGGCGATCGCGGGCCTGCTGCCGGTGAGCGCGGGCCGCGTGTACACCCAGGGCAGTCCCTCGCTCCTCGGCGTCAACGCGGCGCTCATGGGCGATCTGACGGGTGAACGGAACGTGATCCTCGGCGGGCTCGCCATGGGCATGAGCCGCCGCGAGATCGCCGCCCGCTACGCCGGCATCGTCGAGTTCTCCGGCGTCAACGAGCGCGACGACGCCATCTCCCGCCCCATGCGCACCTACTCCTCCGGCATGGGCGCCCGGCTCCGCTTCTCCATCGCCGCCGCCCGCAGCCACGACGTCCTGCTCATCGACGAGGCCCTGGCCACCGGCGACGCGGGCTTCCGGCGGCGCAGCCGGCAGCGGATCGACGAGCTGCGCGCCGAGGCGGGCACGGTCTTCCTGGTCAGCCACTCGAACTCGACCATCACCGACACCTGCGACCGGGCGCTGTGGCTGGAGGCGGGCACGCTGCGGAGGGACGGCCCCGCGCGCGAGGTCGTGGCGGCGTACGAGGAATTCACCGGCGCGGCGGGCAAGACCGGCCGTAAATAGGGCATAGCGCCCTAAAGTGCGGAGGGATGACGAACGAGCCCTCTCCGCACGACGCCCCGCCCCACGCCACGGACGACGCCCCGCACGACGCCGCGCGCGGTGCCCCCGCCGTCGGCCCGCCGGCGACCCGTACCGCCTCCGCCACCCCGCCGCCGGGCCTCACCCGTTCCCCGTTCGAGTCGGAGACCTTCACCTCCGCCACGTTCGTGACCGTCGGCCGCGGCCCGCTGCTCGCGCTCGCCGCCGTCTGGGCGCTGACCCGCGCCGGGATACTGTTCCTGCTGTGGCGCGACCGGCTCGGCATCGGCGGCGTCGCCAGCGAGGTGTACGCGCTCTACCACTACTGGTACGGCCTGTTCGCGCTCGGCACCTTCCCGCCCGGCGACGTCACCTGGCAGTACCCGCCGGGCGCCGCCCTGGTCGTGATGGCGCCCGGCGTGCTGCCCTGGCTCACGTACTTCCAGGCCTTCGTCCTGCTCACGCTGCTCGCCGACGCCGTCGTCGTGCTCGCCCTGGCCCACGCCGACAGCGCCCGCCTCACCCACGGCGCCTGGTACTGGGTGCTCGGCCTGCCGCTCCTGCTGCACCTCCCGCTCGCCCGCTACGACGTGATGACGACCGCCCTCGCCGTCCTCGCCCTGCTCGCGCTGAAGTCCCGCAAACCCTCCGCGCACCGCGCCGCCGGCGTGCTCGCCGGGCTCGGCGCGATGGTCAAGGTGTGGCCGGCGCTGGCCCTGATCGGCACCCCGCGCGGACGCACCACTCGCGAGGCATGGGCCGCCGCCGCCCTCACGGCCCTCGCGCTGTTCGCCACGCTCGCGATGTTCTTCACCGGCTCCCTGGACTTCCTGCGGCAGCAGAGCGGGCGGGGCGTGCAGATCGAGTCGACCGTCGGCACCGGCATCGCCCTCGCGCGCGTCACCGGCCTGTGGCGGGGCTTCGTCGAACTGCGCTACGGCTCCTTCGAGTACGTCGGCCCCTACGTGTCCACCCTCGGGCACCTGGCCCTGCTGCTCACCGCGCTCGCCTTCATCTGGCTGCTGCTGTGGCGGCTGCGGGCCCGCGACTGGACGGCGGCCACCCCGGCGGACGCGGCGCTCGCGGCGGTGCTGCTGTTCACCGTCACCAGCCGGGTGATCAGTCCCCAGTACCTGATCTGGCTGCTCGGCCTCGCCGCCGTCTGCCTCACCTCCCGCGCCACCGTGATGCGGCCGGTCGCGGTGCTGCTGCTGCCCGCCGCGCTGCTCAGCGTGCTGGCGTACCCGGTGCTGTACATGGACGTCGTCACCGGTACCTGGACGGGCGTCGTCGTCATGCTGCTGCGCAACGGCCTGCTGGTCGCGGCCGCCGCGCTCGCCGCCCGCCGCCTGTGGACGTCGGCGGTGCCCCCGCACGCGTAACCCCGGACGCACGCGTAACCCCGGACACGGAACAGCGCGCGCATATGCTGTGCGAAAAAGGGGCGCCCCCACCGGTCGTACCGGCGGGGGCGCCCCCTCTCACTCATCTGCGCGGATCAGCCGATCACCGATCCGGCGATCCGGCGATCAGCTGTGCGTACGCAGCAGCGTGCGCATCGTCCGCATCGCGACGGACAGGTTCGCCAGGTCGAAGGCGTCCGAGCCCTGGATCTCGTCCAGGGTCGTGCGCGCCCGGCCCAGGATCGCCGTGTTCTCGGACTCCCAGGCGGCGAACCGCTCCTCCGGCGTGGCCTCGCCCTCGCCGGCCGTCAGGACCTCCGCCGTGAGCGCGGCGTGCGCGGCGAACAGGTCCTGGCGGATCGAGGCACGGGCCATCGACTGCCACCGGTCGGCGCGCGGCAGCTCGATGATCCGGTCCATCAGGCCGGTGATCCTCAGCCGGTCGGCCAGGTCGTAGTAGACCTCGGCGACCGCCAGCGGGTCCTTGCCGGTGCGGTCCGCGATCGCGACGATGTCGAGCGTCGGGAAGGCGGAGGAGAAGCCGGCCACGCGGACCGCGAGCTCCTCCGGCACGCCGGCCTCGGTCAGCTGGTCCAGGACCGACTGGTACCAGACCTGGTCGGCGCCGCGCAGCAGCGTCGGCAGCTTCTGCCAGACCTGCTCGACCCGCTCCGCGAAGAACTCGATGGTCTCGCCGAGCTGCAGCGGCTGCGGCCGGTTGTTGAGCAGCCAGCGGGTGCCGCGCTCGACGAGCCGGCGCGAGTGCAGCCGCATCTTGGTCTGGACGTCGGCGGCCACCTTGTTGTCGAGCGCCTCGACGGCGTCCCAGACCTCGTTCAGGCGGAAGATCGCGCGGGCCGCGGTCTGCGCGCGCACGATCTCCTCGATCGAGGCGCCGGACTCCTCGCGCAGCCGGTGCAGGAAGGACGAGCCACCGGAGTTGACGGTGTCGTTGACCAGCACCGTGGTGACGATCTCCCGGCGCAGCGGGTGGCTGTCGACGGCCTCGGTGAACTGCTCGCGCAGCAGCGTCGGGAAGTACGCGTGCAGCAGCCCGCGCAGGTAGGGGTCGTCCGGCAGGCTCGTGCCGATCAGCTCGTCGGCCACCGTGATCTTGGTGTACGCGAGCAGGACGGCCAGCTCCGGCTGGCTCAGGCCGCGGCCGCCGTTGAGCAGCTCGCGGATCTGCCGGTCGTTGGGCAGGAACTCCAGCGCGCGGTCGAGCGCGCCGTCCCGGCCGAGCCGGCGCATGAACCGCTGCTGGGCCTGGAGCAGGGAGGACGCCTCGGCCACGGCGTTGGCCAGGTTGGTGTTCTGCGCGTAGTTGTTGCGCAGCACCAGGGCGCCGACCTCGTCGGTCATCTGCGCGAGGATCTTGTTGCGCTGCTTCACGGTCATGTCACCTTCGGTGACCAGGCCGTTGAGCAGGATCTTGATGTTGACCTCGTGGTCGGAGGTGTCCACACCGGCGCTGTTGTCGATGGCGTCGGTGTTGATCTTGCCGCCGTCGCCCTCGGGGCCGCCGGACCGGGCGAACTCGATGCGGCCCAGCTGGGTCGCGCCGAGGTTGCCGCCCTCGCCGACGACGCGGGCGCGCACGTCCCGGCCGTCGACGCGGATGGCGTCGTTGGCCTTGTCGCCGACGTCGGCGTTCGACTCGGCCGAGGACTTCACGTATGTACCGATGCCGCCGTTCCACAGCAGGTCGACGCGCGCGTGGAGGACGGCCTGCATCAGCTCGGCCGGGGTCATCTTGGTGACGCCGTCGGCGATGCCGAGCGCGGTCCGCATGTGCGCGTTGACCGGGATCGACTTGGCGGTACGGGGGTGGACGCCGCCGCCCGCGGACAGCAGCGCCGGGTTGTAGTCGGCCCAGGACGAGCGGGGCAGCTCGAAGAGGCGGCGGCGCTCGGCGTACGAGGTGGCCGCGTCCGGGGTCGGGTCGATGAAGATGTGGCGGTGGTCGAAGGCGGCCACCAGACGGATGTGCTCGGAGAGCAGCATGCCGTTGCCGAAGACGTCACCGGACATGTCGCCGACGCCGACGACCGTGAAGTCCTCGGTCTGGGTGTCGTGGCCCAGCTCGCGGAAGTGGCGCTTGACCGACTCCCAGGCACCGCGGGCGGTGATGCCCATGCCCTTGTGGTCGTAGCCGGCCGAGCCGCCGGAGGCGAACGCGTCGCCCAGCCAGAAGCCGTACGACTCGGCGACGCCGTTGGCGATGTCGGAGAAGCTCGCGGTGCCCTTGTCGGCGGCGACGACCAGGTAGGTGTCGTCCTCGTCGTGGCGGACCACGTCCGCCGGGGGCACGACCTCGCCGCCGACCAGGTTGTCGGTGATGTCGAGGAGCGCGGAGATGAACATCTTGTACGAGGCGACGCCCTCGGCCAGCCACGCGTCGCGGTCCACGGACGGGTCCGGGAGCTGCTTGGCGACGAAGCCGCCCTTGGCGCCGACCGGCACGATGACGGTGTTCTTCACCATCTGCGCCTTGACCAGGCCGAGGATCTCCGTACGGAAGTCCTCACGGCGGTCGGACCAGCGCAGACCGCCTCGGGCGACCTTGCCGAAGCGCAGGTGGACGCCCTCGACGCGCGGCGAGTACACCCAGATCTCGAAGGCCGGGCGCGGGGCCGGCAGGTCCGGGATGGCCTGCGGGTCGAACTTCATCGACACGTAGGCGTGCGGGACGCCCTCCGGGGTCTTCTGGAAGAAGTTGGTCCGCAGCGTGGCCTTGATGACGGTGAGGAAGGACCGCAGGATGCGGTCCTCGTCGAGGGACGCGACCTGGTCCAGGGCGCCGTCCAGCTCCTCCAGGAGGCCGTCGATCAGCTCGGTGCCGGCGCGCTGGCGCTCCGGCGCCATGCGGGCCTCGAAGAGGTTGATCAGCAGCCGCGTGGTGTGGACGTTGTTGCGGAGGGTGTCCTCCATGTAGTCCTGGCTGAACGTCGAACCGGCCTGCCGCAGGTACTTCGCGTACGCGCGCAGCACCATCGCCTCGCGCCAGGTGAGCCCGGCGGACAGGACGAGCGAGTTGAAGCCGTCGTTCTCGGCGGCGCCGGTCCAGGTGGCGGCGAAGGCCTCCTGGAAGCGCTCGCGCGCGTCGTCGCCGAGGCCGCCGCCGTTGGCGGTCGCCGCGGGCATCCGCAGACCGAAGTCGTAGATCCAGGCGTCGTCCGAGCCGTCGGAGCAGCGCAGCTGGTACGGACGCTCGTCGGTGACCTCGACGCCGAGCCGGCCGAGGACCGGCAGGACGGCGGACAGCGAGATCTGGTCGCCGGTCTTGTAGACCTTGAACCGGCGCTCGCCGCTGCCGGAGGTGACCGGCTCGTAGAGGGAGAGCGCGAAGTCCTTGCCGCTGCCCACCAGGTCCTCGAGGTGGACCAGGTCGGCGACGGCGGCGCGCGGCGAGTGGTCGGCCTTGTAGCCCTCGGGGAAGGCGTTGCCGTAGCGGCGCAGCAGCTCGGCGGCGCGCTCCTCGCCGCACTCGGCGTTGAGCGCCTCGGCGAAGCCGTCGGCCCAGGAGCGGGTGGCGTCGGCGAGCCGGGCCTCGATGCGGTCGACGTCGGCCTCGGTGAGCTTGGCCAGCTCGGTGCCCGGCTCGACGCGGATGAGGAAGTGCAGACGGGAGAGGATCGACTCGGTGTTCCAGGCCGTGAAGTCGACGCTGGTGCCGGTCAGCTCCTCCTTGAGGATGTCGATGATCCGCAGCCGGACGCGCGTGGTGTAGCGGTCGCGCGGCAGGTAGACGAGGGCCGAGTAGTAGCGGCCGTACTCGTCCTGGCGCAGGTAGAGGCGCAGCCGGCGGCGCTCCTGGAGGTACAGGACGCTGGTGGCGATGGTGCGGAGCTGGTCGACCGGGGTCTGGAACAGCTCGTCGCGCGGGTACGTCTCCAGGATCTGGAGCAGGTCGCGGCCGTCGTGGCTGCTCGGCGCGAAGCCGGCGCCCTCGAGGACCTCCTGGACCTTGCGCTTGATGACCGGCACCCGGCGCACGGACTCGGTGTACGCGGCCGACGAGAACAGGCCGAGGAAGCGGCGCTCGCCGACGACGTTGCCGTCGGCGTCGAACTTCTTCACGCCCACGTAGTCGAGGTACGAGGGGCGGTGCACGGTCGAGCGGCTGTTGGCCTTCGTCAGGATCAGCAGGCGGTGCTCGCGCGCCTTGGCGCGGGCGTCGGCGGGCAGCCGGCTGAAGGACGGCGAGATGGGGTGCGCGTGGTTGTCGTCGCCGCTGTGGTGCGGGTCGGCGCGCAGGATGCCGAGCCCGGTGCCGGGGACGGCGGACAGGGCGTCACCGTCGACCAGCGCGTACTCGCGGTAGCCGAGGAAGGTGAAGTGGTCGTCGGCGAGCCAGCGGAGCAGCTCGCGGGCCTCCTCCACCTCGGTGGGACGCAGGTCGGAGGCGGTGGGCTCCTCGGGCAGGCCCTCGGCGATGCGCAGCGCGGCCTCGCGCATCTTCTCCCAGTCCTCGACCGTCTCGCGGACGTCGGACAGGATGCGCAGCAGGTCGCTGGTGATCTGCTTGAGGTCGGCCTTGTCGGTCTCGCGGTCGATCTCGACGTGGATCCAGGACTCGCTGAGCACATCGTGCGCCTGCTCGGCCTTGGCGCCCTTGGCACCCTTGCCGTTCTTGGCGCCCTTGGCCTCCTGCGGGTCCTTGGCCAGGACCTCGATGAGCTTTCCGGTCACGTCGCGGCGGACGCGGACCTGCGGGTGGATCACGACGTGGATGCCGCGGCCCTGGCGGGACAGCTCGTTGGTCACCGAGTCGACGAGGAACGGCATGTCGTCGGTGACGACCTCGACGACGGAGTGGCTGCAGGTCCAGCCGTTCTCCTCGACCGTCGGGGTGTGCACGCGCACGTTCGCGGTGCCCTGGGGACGGTTCTCGGCCAGGCGGTAGTGCGAGAGCGCGGCGCCGAACACGTCGACGGGGTCGCGGTAGGTGAGGTCCTCGGGAGCGGTGTGCAGGTAGTAGCGCTGGAGGTAGTCGAGCAGCGTCGCGTGGTCCGGACGACGGCCCTTCTCCGGCCCTGTCGGAAGTAGCCCCCCGACCGGGCTGTTCTCAGCTACCCGGGCGGCCCGATCGAGCAGCTCGGCCTTGGCTTCGTCCAGCTTGGTCTGCATGTCCTCTGACTCCTGTCGCGCGCCATTGCGTGACGTCGGTGGAAGAAAGGACACAACGCCACGCCGCGGTGGTACCGGTCGACGATGACGTTGTGCCGCGATGAGAGATGTCCGGGCGTTTCTCGGCCACGACGTGTGCGGCGGGTGTCGCGCCCGGACGGAGAGGATCGGCGAACGCACCGTCGACCCGGCCGCTGTGGCGGACCGGGCGGCAGCCGGGGGCTCCGCTGCCCCCTCGGCGTATCGCGCTGATCACGACGAAAGCCTATCGCTCTCGCCCCCCCGACCGTCATGAGCCTTATGTGTACAAAACCAGGGCCGGAAGTTTGACGATCTGGACAGCGACGCATGGTTCCCCGGGGCTCCGACGGCATCCGGCCCCCGGGATCCGCCCGGGAAGGCGTCGTCAGGGCCCGGGAATCTGTCATCCGGGCATCGGCCATACGAGACGGGACGTGGGAGCCGCCATGGCGAAGATCTTGATCGTGACGGGGGACGCGGCGGAATCGCTGGAGGTGATGTACCCGTACCAGCGACTGCTCGAGGAAGGGTACGAAGTCGACATCGCGGCCCCGGCGCGCAAGCAGCTGCGGTTCGTCGTGCACGATTTCGAGCCGGGTTACGACACGTACACCGAGAAGCCCGGCTACACCTGGCCCGCCGATCTGGCCTTCTCGGAGGTCGACCCGGGCGAGTACACGGCCGTGGTGATCCCGGGCGGCCGGGCCCCGGAGTATCTGCGCAACGACCCCGAGCTGCGCAAGATCCTCAAGTCGTTCTTCGACGCGGACAAGCCGGTCGCGCAGATCTGCCACGGACCGCTCCTGACGGCGGTCACGGGCAGCCTGGAGGGGCGGCGCGTCACCTCGTACCCGGCCCTGGAGCCGGACATGCAGGCGGCGGGCGCGAGCTTCCAGGACACGGCGGCGGTGGTGGACGGCCGGCTGGTGTCCTCCCGGGCGTGGCCGGACCACCCGACGTGGATGCGGGAGTTCCTGAAGGTCCTGCGCGCGACGGCGGCGGAGGCGTAGCCCCCGTACCCCGTACCGGCCATGGCCCCTCGCCGTCCCGTACCCGGGCGGCGGGGGGCCATGGCGCGTCAGGGGCCGTACGGCCCCTCGGCGGGCCTCAGACCAGCTCGTCGGCGATGGCCACGGCCTCGGCGAGCGAGTCCACGACCGGGACGCCGACCTTCTCCAGGGACGCCCTGCTGTGCGATCCGCCGGTGTACAGGACCGCCTTCGCGCCGACGTGCGCGGCCGCCACGGCGTCGTCCGCCGCGTCGCCGATCACGACGACCCGGTCCGCGGACACGTCGCCCAGGGCCTGCAGGTGGCGCACCATGTGCCCCGACTTCCCCGAGGGGCCGCCGGTACGGCCGTCCATCCGTACGAAGCGCTCCGCGATCCCGTGCCGGCGCACGATCGGTATCAGCTCCTCGTGCGGCGCGAGGGAGAGCAGCGACTGGGTGAACCCGGACTCCTGCCGGGCGGCGAGCAGGTCCGCCGCGCCCTCGGTGAGCCCGCAGGCCTCGGCGCGTTCCCAGTAGTGGCGGTGGAACGCGCCGTCCATCATGTTCCACTCGTCCTCGGTGGGCAGTCGCCCCATCAGCCGCTCGTAGAACTTCGGCACCGGGACCGTGTACAGCTCCCGGTACTGCTCCAGAGTGATCTGTTCGAACCCGATTTCCGCGAAGGACGCGTTGGTCGCCCCGATGACGGCGCCGATGTCGTCGAGCAGTGTGCCGTTCCAGTCCCAGACCAGATGCTTCGTGTGCTTCCCCATGGACGTCCACGGTACCGGCCCGCTCCGACACTGTGACCGGCCGTTTCGCTCGGCCGGGCACCCGGCCCGACGGGACCGGCGCGAGGGGACCGGCCCGACGGGGCGCGGCCGAGGAGTGACTCAGCCGAGGAGCGCGGGGATCTCCTGGACGCCGAACCAGAGCAGCTCGTGGTCCTCGGCCCCGTCGACGGTGAACTGCGCGTCGTCGTCGCCCTGGTCGGCGGCACCGAGCGCGCCGGCCGCGGCCGCGACGTCCGCCTCGGCGTCGTCGGCGTCGGCGTGCACGGCGGCGGCCTTGGCCAGCGGTACGGCGGAGGCGATCCGGACCTCGCCGAGCGCGCCCGCGTCCAGCCCGCGGTCCGGGTCGACGACGGCGTCCTTGTCGGCCACGTCGACCGCGACGACCACGCGCCGCCGGGCGGCCGCCGGGTCGCCCGCGAGCAGCCGCAGCGAGGCGGCGGCGGCCCGGTTGAGGGCCGCGTACTCGAGCTCCTCGATGTCGTCGCTCACGTACCACTCCCGCAGGGCGGGGGTGACGGCGTAGGCGGTGAGCGGCCCGGGGCCGAGCTCGCCCGCCTTGTGCGCCTGTGCGAGACCGGGGAGGGTCAGAGGGACGTACACGCGCATGGCTGGCCGCTTTCGTAGTCGGAGATGCCCTCAGGATACGTGCGCGGTACCTGCCCGGAGGCCGGGGCCGAGACCGCCACCGGTCGTACGGTTCGCTCGGATAGGTGAATCACCCTGGGTGACCGCGAGCGGTCCTCGGCCTGCTTGCCGCTCCCTCCGGACCGCCCGTACAAGATCCCCAGCCGGGTTACCGCCCGGTAGAAGCCGGTCACTCACCGCGACGAACGGGGATCCCATGAGCACACACACCCGGCGCACCCGCGGCCCTTCCGGTCCCGCCGGCCCCACCGGACCCGCGGGCCGCGCCGGGACCGGACCGCGCGGCCGGGCGGGAACGGCGCCCCGGCGGACCGCGCCGCCGCACATCCTGTTCGCCGAGCGCCTGCTGGCCGTCCTGAGCGGCGACCGCCCGGTGCACAGCATGCTGGGCTACGCGGCCGGCGAGGCGTACGACGAACTCGTCCGGCTGGCCCCGGAGCCCCCGTTCCGCTCCACCGACTGGCGCCCCGCGCTCCACCGCTGCCACTGCCGCCGGCCCGCCGCCGGCTCCGACGCCCTCGAGGTCTTCGCCACCGTCGCCACCGGCGACCGCTTCCGCGCGCTCGCCTTCCGCCTCGACCGCGGCGCCGACCTCCGCTGGCGCTGCTCCGCGTTGGCGATGGACGGCCTGTCGGGGACGCGCTGAGGCCCACGCCGGGCGGGGGGGAGGCGAGGGTGGCGGCGGGGTGGCGTGGGGAGGCGGACGCCCTCGCCCGCCCTTGACACCCTCCCCACCCGATCGAGCGCACCGGACGGGCCCGTCGGGGCCCGGCCGGCGGATCCGGTCCGCCGCGTCCGGGCACATGGTCCGGCGCGTCCGGGCATACGCGAGGGGGCCGGCCGCCCCACCGGGCGACCGGCCCCCTCGTCACGTACGCACCGGGCCCTCGGGACCCGCGGACGGCCTTACTTCTTGCGGCGGCGTCCGCCCGCGCTCTTCTGCGCCTTGCGGCGCTCCGCGCGCGTCATGCCGTCGCCCGCGGGGACGCTCTCGCCCTCGGAGGCGAAGTCGCCCTCGACCACCGAGCCGTCGCCGTCCACCTTCGGCGCGGAGAAGTGCAGCCGGTCCGGGCGCTGCGGGGCGTCGAGGCCCTTGGCGCGGATCTCCGGACGGGCGGCACCGGCCGCGGCGGTGTCCTGCGCGGCCGCGTCCTGCACCGGGACCTCCTCGACCTGCTGCTCGACCTGGACCTCCAGGTTGAACAGGTAGCCGACGGACTCCTCCTTGATGCCCTCCATCATCGCGGTGAACATGTCGAAGCCCTCGCGCTGGTACTCGACCAGCGGGTCCTTCTGCGCCATCGCGCGCAGGCCGATGCCCTCCTGGAGGTAGTCCATCTCGTAGAGGTGCTCGCGCCACTTGCGGTCGAGGACGGACAGGACCACGCGCCGCTCCAGCTCACGCATGATGTCCGAGCCGAGCTGCTTCTCACGCGCGTCGTACTGCTCGTGGATGTCGTCCTTGACGGACTCGCCGATGAACTCCGCCGTGATGCCCGCGCGGTCGCCGGCCGCGTCCTCCAGCTCGTCGACCGTGACCTTGACCGGGTAGAGCTGCTTGAACGCGTTCCACAGCCGGTCCAGGTCCCACTCCTCGGCGAAGCCCTCGGTGGTCTCCTGGCGGATGTAGTCGTCGATCGTGTCGTCCATGAAGTGGCGCACCTGCTCCTGCAGGTCCTCGCCCTCCAGGACGCGGCGGCGCTCGCCGTAGATGACCTCGCGCTGCCGGTTGAGCACCTCGTCGTACTTCAGGACGTTCTTGCGCGTCTCGAAGTTCTGGCTCTCGACCTGGCCCTGCGCGGAGGCGATGGCCCGGGTGACCATCTTGTTCTCGATCGGGACGTCGTCCGGCACGTTGGCCATGGCCATCACACGCTCGACCATCTGCGCCTTGAACAGACGCATCAGGTCGTCGCCCAGCGACAGGTAGAAGCGGGACTCGCCCGGGTCGCCCTGACGGCCGGAACGACCGCGCAGCTGGTTGTCGATACGGCGCGACTCGTGGCGCTCGGTGCCCAGCACGTACAGCCCGCCGAGCTCCTTGACCTCCTCGAACTCCGCCTTCACGGCCTTCTCGGCGCGCTCCAGGGCGCCCGGCAGCGCCGCCGACCACTCCTCGACGTGCTCGACGGGGTCGAGGCCCGCCTGGCGCAGCTCGGCCTCGGCGAGGTCGTCGGGGTTGCCGCCGAGCTTGATGTCCGTACCGCGGCCGGCCATGTTCGTGGCGACCGTGATGGCGCCCTTGCGGCCGGCCTGCGCGACGATCGTGGCCTCGCGCTCGTGGTGCTTGGCGTTGAGCACCTCGTGCGGGATGCCGCGCTTGCTGAGCTGCTGCGACAGGTACTCGGACTTCTCGACGGAGGTGGTGCCGACGAGGACCGGCTGGCCCTTCTCGTACTTCTCCGCGATGTCGTCGACGACGGCGGCGAACTTGGCGACCTCGGTCCGGTAGATCAGGTCCGGCTGGTCCATGCGCTGCATGGGCCTGTTCGTCGGGATCGGGACGACGCCCAGCTTGTAGATCTGGTGGAACTCGGCCGCCTCGGTCATGGCCGTACCGGTCATGCCGGAGAGCTTGTCGTAGAGGCGGAAGAAGTTCTGGAGGGTGATCGTGGCGAGGGTCTGGTTCTCGTCCTTGATCGGCACGCCCTCCTTGGCCTCGATGGCCTGGTGCATGCCCTCGTTGTAACGGCGGCCGGCGAGGATACGGCCGGTGTGCTCGTCGACGATCATGACCTCGCCGTCGATGACGACGTAGTCCTTGTCCTTCTTGAACAGTTCCTTGGCCTTGATGGCGTTGTTCAGGTAACCGACGAGCGGGGTGTTCACCGACTCGTACAGGTTGTCGATGCCCAGCCAGTCCTCGACCTTGGAGACGCCGGACTCGTGGATGCCGACGGTCCGCTTCTTCTCGTCGACCTCGTAGTCGCCGGTCTCCTCGATGCCCTTGAGCGGGTTGCCGGGCTCGCCCTTGACGAGGCGGGTGACCAGCTTGGCGAAGTCGCCGTACCACTTGGTGGCCTGGTCCGCCGGGCCGGAGATGATCAGCGGCGTACGGGCCTCGTCGACGAGGATCGAGTCGACCTCGTCGACGCACGCGTAGTTGTGGCCGCGCTGGACGAGCTCGTCCTGGGACCACGCCATGTTGTCGCGCAGGTAGTCGAAGCCGAACTCGTTGTTCGTGCCGTACGTGATGTCGCACGCGTACTGCTCACGGCGCTGCGCCGGGGTCATGTTGGCCAGGATGCAGCCGACCTCCAGGCCCAGGAACTTGTGGACGCGGCCCATCATCTCGGAGTCGCGCTCGGCCAGGTAGTCGTTCACCGTGATCAGGTGGACGCCCTTGCCGGACAGCGCGTTCAGGTACGCGGGAAGGGTGCCGACGAGGGTCTTGCCCTCACCGGTCTTCATCTCGGCGACGTACCCGAGGTGGAGGGCGGCACCGCCCATGATCTGCACGTCGTAGTGACGCTGGCCGAGGACGCGCTTGGCCGCCTCGCGGACGGTCGCGAACGCCTCGGGGAGCAGGTCGTCCAGGCTCTCGCCGTCGGTGTACCGCTGCTTGTACTCGTCGGTGAGGGCCCGCAACTCGGCGTCGGAGAGATTGACGAAGTCATCTTCGATGGAGTTGACCTGGTCCGCGATGCGGTGCAGTTTGCGCAGGATCTTGCCTTCGCCTGCACGCATGAGCTTCTGGAAGACGGACACTGAGGCTGGTCTCCTTGCCGGTCGGGCCTGGCACTGGGTCTTGTCATGACTCGGGCGCGGGCACGGCAGGTGGTCCCCACCGCAACGGCCATCGTAAGCGAGACAGCGCTCGCGGAGGGAGGCCCGCAGGGCCGGAACCCCGGCTTCCGCCCATGACGGCTCCCGACAGGGAGAACGCGCGGGACCACCCGAAGGTGCCGCCACTTCCGAAAACCGTTCGCACGGCTCGGGACGGGTCACCAGAATTCCGTCATGGAGCCCATCACCCTGACCACGGCCCGGCTGCGCCTGCGCCCCTTCACCCCGGACGACGCCGATCTGGTGTACGAGATCTGCCAGGACCCCGAGATCCAGCGCTGGACCGCCGTCCCCACCCCGTACACGCGCGAGGACGCCGAGTTCTTCGTGACCCGGATCGCGCCGGACGGCTGGCGCCAGGACGGGCAGCTCCCGTTCGCCGTCGAACCGCTGGCGGGTGGACCGCTGATCGCCGCCGTCGGACTGCACGCCTGCGGGCCCGGCGTCCGGGAGATCGGCTACTGGACCGCCGCCGGGCACCGCGGCCGGGGCTATACGACCGAGGTCGTCGGCGCCCTCGCCCACTGGGCCTTCACCGGGCTCGGCGTCCACCGTCTCGTCTGGCGCGCCGAGGTCGGCAACGCCCCCTCGCGCGCGGTGGCCGAACGGGCCGGCTTCACGATCGAGGGCGTCGAACGGGCCGGCATCGTCAACAACGACACCGCCCGCGACTGCTGGCTCGGCTCGCTGCTCCCCTCCGACCTGGGCCTGCCGTCGTCGCTGCCGTACCTGCCCGCGCCGATCCCGCCGGAGCCCTCCGCCGCCTCCTGAGCGGTCTCCCGGCCCGCTTCCCTCCCGGTCCCGGCAGGCCCCGGCGGATTCCCCGCCGGGGCCTGCCGCGCTGTCGGTGCCGCCCTCTAGGGTGCCGACCATGACGACCGCGACGCCCACCCCGGCCGCCCCGCGCCCCGCCGCCGACCTGACCGCCGACGAAGCCCGCCGGATCACCCTGCGCGCCCAGGGATTCCTCGGCGCCCCCGACCGGCGGGCCGGAGTGCGCGGGATGCTGCGCCGGCTCGGCCAGGTCCAGCTCGACACCATCTCGGTCCTCGCCCGCTCGCACGAGCTGATCCCGTACGCGCGCCTCGGCGCCGTCGGCCGCCGCAGCGTCGAGGACGCGTACTGGACCGACGGGCACGCCTTCGAGTACTGGTCGCACGCCGCGTGCGTCCTGCCGGCCGAGGAGTGGCCGCTGTTCGCCTTCCGCCGCCGCGCCTACCGCGACCGCCCGCACTGGGGCCACGAGCTGTCCCCGGCCGCGTACGACGCGGTGATCGCGCAGCTGCGGGCCGAGGGCCCGCGGACCGCGACCGAGCTGGGCGGCGCCAAGAACAAGGGCGAGTGGTGGGACTGGTCCGACGCGAAGATCGCCGTCGAGCGGGCGCTGATGTACGGGGAGGTGGTGGTCACCGAGCGGCGCGGCTGGAAGCGGGTGTACGACCTGGCGGAGCGCGCCGTCCCGGCCGCGCTGCTGCACGACGACCTCGACGACACGGAATGCCTGCGCCGGCTCGTCCGGCAGGCGGGCGAGGCGCTGGGCGTCGGCACCCGCGCGGACCTCGCCGACTACCACCGGATCAAGGGCGAGGCGTTCGACGCGGTGGTGGCGGACTCCGGGCTCGTGCCGGTGAGCGTGGCGGGCTGGGGGAAGCCCGCCTGGGCCGACCCGGCGGCGCTCGCGACCGAGCCGCGCGGCCGGCACCGTACGACGCTGCTCTCGCCGTTCGACTCGCTGATCTGGGAGCGGGCCCGCACCGAGCGGATCTTCGGCTTCACCCACCGCCTGGAGGCGTACGTGCCCCGGCAGAAGCGGGTGCACGGCTACTTCGCGATGCCCGTCCTGGCCGGTGGCCGGCTGGTCGGCCGGGTGGACCCGGCGCGCGACGGCCGGACCCTGGTGGCCCGGCAGGTGTCCCTGGACGGCCCGAAGGCGGTGCCGGCGGTGGCGCGGGCGCTGCGCGAGGCGGCCGAGTGGGTGGGCTGCGACGCGGTCGCCGTGGAGCGGGTGGACACCCCGGAGCTCGCGCCGGCACTGGTGAAGGCCCTCGGCTGAGCCCGGCCGGGAGACCGGGGCCCGGGAGACCGGAAGGCGGCCGGCGCCTTCCGTGCCGCCCCGGGCCCACCCCCGGTCTTCCCCGGGTCAGCGGATCTCGAGGATCTTCTCCCGCATCGCGTAGACCACGGCCTCCATCCGGGAGTGCAGCTGCAGCTTCTCCAGGATGTTGCGGACGTGGTTCTTCACGGTGTTCTCGGAGATGAAGAGCTCCTTGGCGATGTCCCGGTTGTTCATGCCGGTCGCGACGAGCTTGAGCACCTCCAGCTCGCGGTCGGTCAGCCGGGGCGCCGGCACCAGCCGCCGCTCGTCGGTGCGCTGGATCATCGACTTGAACTCGGTGAGGAGCTTCGACGCCATCGACGGGCTGATCTGCGACTGGCCGTCGGCGACGGCGCGGATCGCGGTGGCGACCTCGTCGGTGGAGATCTCCTTGAGGAGATAACCGGTCGCGCCCGCCTTGATCGCGTCGTAGAGGTCCGCCTCCTCGTCGCTTATCGTCAGCATGATGATCTTGGCGCTGGGAGCCACCTCCTTGATGGAGGTGCAGGCCTCGATACCGCCCCGCCGGGGCATCCGGACGTCCATGAGGATGATGTCGGGCAGCAGATCCGCCGCCTTGTCGACGGCCTCGGCGCCGTCACCGGCCTCGCCGACGACCTCGATGTCCTCTTCCTGCCGCAGGACGATCTCCAAGCCCCGGCGGAAAAGCGCGTGATCGTCCACGACGAGGACCCGGATCGGTTCGTCCCGTGACGCTCCGATGGCCGAATCCGATCCCTCCGGGGCACTCGTGCTTCCTGGCTGTCGCCCGCCGTGCACCGGCCCGAAGCGGTCCGCCATCGTTCCTCCCCCTGAAGGCCGTGGCCTGAAGTCGTGTGCTGAATCGCGAATTTTCCCCAACCACTGCTCGGGGAGCACCGGTTGACGTGCCCGCCATGATTTCATGCCGCGGCGACAACACGATGATCCCGTGCTCCCGCGGGGTCACGCACGGTCGCACAGGGGTGCCCCCGGAGCGCGCGGGGCGCTCTCGGGGGCACTGTTCGTGTGGTGGTCGTCCGCGGTTCCTCGGTCCGCGGACGGACCGGGGCGAGGGATCAGCCGCCGAGCGCGCCTCCCGCGCCACCGCCCTCGGCGAGCGGGTCGCTCTCGAGGTGGATGACGCCGTAGTCGTAGGCGTGCCGCCGGTAGACGACGCTGGGCTGCTTGGTGTCGGAGTCGACGAAGAGGTAGAAGTCGTGCCCGACCAGCTCCATCTCGTAGAGCGCCTGGTCGAGGCTCATGGGTGCGGCGCTGTGGGTCTTCTCGCGGACCACCAGCGGTCCTTCGCCCTGGACCTCGATCGAGCCCATCATCGTGGTGGGCACGTTCTCGCCCTCTTCGACGACGAGTTCGCCGCTGCCGTTGAACTGGGCGGCGCCGGGCACCACATCGGGGACCTCCGCGGCCGACAGCCGGCCGGCGCCCCGGCGGGTGAACCGCTTGTCGTGCTGCTTGCGCAGGCGCGCCTCGAGCTTGTCGTGAGCGAGGTCGAGCGCCGCGTACGCGTCCGCGGCCGCCGCTTCCGCCCGGATCACCGGGCCTCGGGAGTGGAGGGTGATCTCCACGCGGTCCGACCGGTCGGCCTGCCGCGGGTTGTGCTCCTTGGACACCTCGACGTCGAGGCTGATCACCTTGCCGTCGAGCTTCTGGATCTTCTCCAGGTTCAGCTTCTCGGCCACGTGCTTCCGGAACCGCTCGGGCACCTCTGTCTTGCGGCCCTTGACGACGATGTCCACGCAGAACTCCGTTCCCGGATCGCTCGGTACGGCTCCTTGGCCGGCGAGCTTCTCCCTTTGCACCAGACCCCGGCGTTTGCCGGAGCCCCGGACTTGGCGACTCGCCCTTCCTCCTCCCCAGTCGACAAGCACCCCACCCCACCGGCCCGAGGTGAATTCCTCATGAACTCCCGTTCTGGAGGCGCACTCGTGCATTCGGTGAGGCCGTGGCATTCGCCATTCCTCACAACCGAACATAGCTCGTTCGGACGGGTGTCGGCACCCGGTGCGGCCAGTTACCGCCATTCGAGCACTTTCACCTCTCACCACCTGCAACGTCGCGGGTTCTCGGAGAGTTCCGGTTTAATTCGAACGAGGCCGGAGATGATGCGAGTACGGCAGCCGTCAGGCGTTCGAATAGGGGGTGCGCTGCCGCTTCTTCCGGGCTGCCCGCGAATCCCGGAATGGTGAACGGGGGGTGTCCGGCGGGACGCGCCGCCGCGAGTGCGCGCGCCGCCTCGGCGAGGGTCGCGCCGGTGGTCATCAGGTCGTCCACGAGCACCACGCGTCCGCCTGTCCGCGCCGCCTCGCGCAGCAGCCACGCGCCGCCCGGGGCGACGTCGAGGGCGCCCGCCAGGTTCGCGCGCCGCTCCGCCGCGCCGAGGCCCGCCTGGTCGGCCACCGTACGACGCTGCCGCAGCACCGGCAGTACCCGCGCCGCCCGTCCCGCCCGCCGCAGCCGTCCGGCCGCCGCGAGCGCGACGCGCCGCGTCGGATCGTGGCCACGTGCCCGTACGGAGCGCCGCGAGGACGGCACCGGTACGAGCAGCAGCGGACCGGATCCGGACGCGCCCGCGGCCCCCGCGACGGCCGTGACGGCCCCGGCGAGCGCCGCGCCCAGCGGTCCGGCGAGCGGCAGCGCGCCGCGCTCCTTGTGGGCGAGCAGCAGGGCGCGCGCCACGCCCTCGTACGGCACCGCCGCGTACGTGACCGGAAGCCCGCGCGGCTCCGGCGCCGGCCGCACCCGGCCGGGCCCCGTCCGCCCCGGCCCGGTCAGCGTGTCCGCGCACGCCGCGCACAGCGCCGTACGCGGCCTCCCGCAGCCCTCGCAGGAGACCGGCAGCACCAGTCCGGCGACCTCGCGCCACCATCCGCGCACGGCCCCACTGTCCTCCTCGCGCCGCCCGCCCGGCCACCCCTGTGGACAACGGACGGCCAAGGGCCGTGACGGGCCGCGGGGGCTGTGGAAAAGCGCGGGCCGGACGTCAGCCCGGATAGACGGGCACCCGGCCGCCCTTCGCCACCGGCTGCCAGTTCGCGCCCGGCACGAGCCGCACGACGCCGTCGTTGCCGGAGTCCGCGACCACCGGCGCGCTCTGGTCGGCGTACGGCGCGGCCACCGAGGTGACCCCGTTCAGGCCCGGGAGCACGGACGTGGCCGACGTGGAGCCATCCGTCTGCACGTACCGCACCTGCTGCACCCCGCCGGCCTCCGTGCCGACCACGACGAGCCGGCTGGGTCCGGCCCAGGACACGGCCGTGACCGATTCGAGCCGGGGTGCCGCGTCCTGGAGGTCCTTGACGGTGATCTCCTCGTGCCCGTCGACGACGCCGCGCCCCACCCTCCCGATCTGGAGGGTGGTGCGGTCGTCCCGGGTCACGAGCAGCGCGATCCGCACCCCGTCCGCGGAGACCCGCAGCGACTCGATACGAGTGCCGTCGCGCAGCCAGGGCGTGCCGACCTCGACCCGCTCGCCCTGGCCGCCCGGCACCAGCCACAGCCGCGGCTTCACCGGGTTGCGGTCGGCGACCCACAGATCGCCCCGGCCGTCCCAGCTTGGCGCGGACAGCCGGTCCTCCAGCCGCGGCGCGACGCTGGTCACGACCGCCTCGGGCAGCTCCTCGTCCGAGGTGAGGGAGCCGACCCGCAGCTCGTGCCCGTTGTCCAGGACCGCGGCGGCGCGGTCCTCCGTGCGGTTCACGGCCACCGGGCCCAGCTGCACCGTGCCCTTGCCGAACGGTCCGGGCACCCCGGCCGGCTTGTCCGGCTGCCGGCCGCCCGCCTCCAGCGTCATCAGCCGCTGGCGGTCGTCGACGAAGTACGGGTTCTCGCCCCGGCCGGGCTCGCGGACCGGCGAGTACTCCTGCTCCGCCTGCCCCTTGGTCAGCAGGCACAGCGACGTGCCGCCACTGCCCAGGATCTCGACCTGCTCCACCCGTACCGAGGTCAGGTCGCCGAGCGTGAACAGCAGCTGCGCCGCCATGCCCTTGCAGACCACCCCGCTCACGCGGTCGGCCTTGCCGTTGAGCGGGATCCTCAGCTTCGACTGGTCGTCGGGGGCGAGCGAGCGGACGTCCCGGGCCAGCTCCGTACCGGACGGGAAGCGCGAGTCGACGGCCGGCCCCAGCCACTTCGTCGGGCCCTCCAGGAGCGCCTTGACGGTCTGGGTGACCGGATCCATGCGGGTGACCGGGTCCTGGCGCTGCCGGATGTAGACGGGGTCGGCGACGACCCAGTTCTCGTCGGAGGCGAAGTAGTACTTGTTGACCGCCCGGTAGTTGCGCAGGAAGTCCGCCTCGCCGAGCACCAGGCCCGGCGGCAGGCTGTCGATGCGCCACTCCTTGGTCTTGCCGTCGCCCACCGGCTGCTGCACCACGTGGATGCCCGTGTCGAAGGCGGAGGGGACCTCCGGCCGGTACGCGTGCCGGACGTCGACCTGCGCGATCCGCCGCCCGGTGAGCGGGAACGTCCGCCCCTCGTTGTCGGGGTCGCCGGGCCGGTCGGCCTGCCCGCGGTGGGGCGCGTTGGTGAGCACCGTGATGCTCTGCTCCGGCTTCCAGGACTGGGCGGCCCGCTTGGTCAGGTACTTCCGGGCCGTCGCGAAGCCGGGGTCGTCACTGGTCATGGCCTCCAGGAAGCCGTCGACGATCTCCTCCGGGTCGGCGTTGTCACGCGGCGCGACCGCGTACACCCGGACCTGCGAGTCCCCCGCGTTGGACGCCTTCACCGCCTCGACGTCGCCGCTGTCGGGCATGCCCGCGCAGGCCGACGCGAGCAGCGCTCCGCACGCCACCAGTACCGCGCCGCGTGCCGACCGTCCCCGCCCCCGGGCCTTCCGCTTCCCTCGAAGGTCAGCGCCCACCTGTCGTGTCCTCCCGCTCGGCGCGCCCCGGCGCCCTCGCCTCGCCTGCGTCGTCGTCCGCCGCCCCCGCGGGCCGTGCGACCACCCGGGCACCGCTGCCCGGCAGAGCCGTCGGGTCGGCCGTCGGCCGCGGTACGGACGGCAGCCGCGGCGGTACGGGCCCGCGGCCCGCACCGGACTGGGCCGGCACCTCGGTGAGCCGCGTCCCGGAACCGGCGCCGGCGCCGAGCGCGGCCGCCTGCTCCCGGTTGCGCCGCGAGTCCTCCGGCTCCAGTGGGATCGGGGACCCGCGCAGCGGCTCGTCGGCGGTGCGCGGCAGCGTCAGCCGGAACTGCGAACCGCCGCCCGCCTCGCCCCACGCCTGGAGCCAGCCGCCGTGCAGCCGCGCGTCCTCGACGGCGATGGACAGGCCGAGGCCCGTACCGCCGGTGGTCCGCGCGCGGGCCGGGTCGGCCCGCCAGAACCGGTTGAAGACCCGGGTCGCCTCGCCCGGCTTCAGGCCGACGCCGTAGTCGCGTACGGCGATGGCGACGGCCCCGCCCGCGGCGGCGAGCCGGACGACGACGTCCCGGCCCTCGCCGTGCTCGACCGCGTTCACGACCAGGTTGCGCAGCACCCGCTCGACCCGGCGGGCGTCCGCCTCGGCCACCACCGGCTGCTCGTCGCCGACGACGACGATCCGGCTGCCCTTGCGCTCGGCCAGCGGCTCGGCGCCGCCGATGACCCGCCGTACCACCTGGCGCAGGTCTATCGGCTCGGCTTCGAGGGACGCCGCGCCCGCGTCGAAGCGGCTGATCTCCAGCAGGTCGGCGAGCAGCGACTCGAAGCGGTCGAGCTGGTCGCCGAGCAGCTCGGCGGAGCGCGCGGTGACCGGGTCGAAGTCGACCCGCGCCTCGTGGATGACGTCGGCGGCCATCCGTACGGTCGTCAGCGGGGTGCGCAGCTCGTGCGAGACGTCGGAGACGAAACGCCGCTGCAACCGCGACAGCTCCTCCAGTTGCTGGATCTTCAGCTGGAGGTTCTGCGCCATCTTGTTGAACGCCTCGCCGAGGCGCGCGATGTCGTCCTCGCCGGTGACCTTCATCCGCTCCTGGAGGCGGCCGGCCGACAGCCGTTCGGCGATCCCGGCGGCCATCCGCACGGGCGTGACGACCTGGCGGACCACCAGCCACGCGATGGCCCCGAGCAGCACGACGACGAATAGCCCGGCGGTCGCCAGGGTGGTCTTGACCAGCGCGAGGGAGTCCTCCTCCTGGCTGAGCGGGAAGAGGTAGTACAGCTCGTACGGGGTGCCGTCGGCGTCGTTGAGCCGCTTGCCGACCACCAGGCCCGGCTCGCTGAGCTTGCCGCCGGTGTAGTGGATGCGGGCGTACGTCTGGAAGATGTTGGTGCCCTGGGCGACGCTGTGCCGCAGTTCGGCGGGGATGCTCGTGGTCGGGTCGACCTCGCCGGAGGCGCGGGCGCCGCGGCTGGCGGTCTCCCCGGTCTCCAGGGACAGCGCGACGACGTTGAAGGCGCTCTGGCCACCGCTCGCGAGCTGTTCGACGAGCGTGGAACGCCAGTTCACCGACGGTCCCGCGCGGCCGCCGCCGTCCTGCTCGCCGCCCGGCTGGGGCTGCGTGGTCGCCGCCCGGTCCTGCGCGGCGGAGAACCCGCCGGCCGCCTGGCTCTGCGCGGCCTTCTCCTTGGCGACGAGCAGGCCGTTGCGGACCTGGCCGATGACGACCAGGCCGAGCAGCAGCACCACGCCCAGCGACATCAGGAGGGTGCCCGCGACGACCCGCACCTGGAGGTTGCGCCGCCACAGCCGTACGGCGGGCAGCAGCGGCCTGCGCACCCAGCGGGCGAGCAGCCGGAACACGGGCGCGCCCGGCGTGCCGTCCTGCAGGAGACGGCCGAGCGGCCGGCTCCCTCGCCCCGGTCCGGCAGTCCGCCCCGCACGGACCGCCCGGTCCCCGTTGTCCGGAGCAGTACTGCCCTGGCTCATGTCAGCTCGGTCCTGCCTTGTATCCGACACCCCGTACGGTCACGACGATCTCCGGGCGCTCGGGGTCCTTCTCGACCTTCGAGCGCAGCCGCTGGACGTGCACGTTGACCAGACGGGTGTCGGCGGCGTGCCGGTAGCCCCACACCTGCTCCAGGAGCACCTCACGGGTGAACACCTGCCACGGCTTGCGGGCCAGCGCGACCAGCAGGTCGAACTCCAGCGGCGTCAGGGCGATGGACTGCCCGTCCCGCTTCACGGAGTGCCCGGCCACGTCGATGACGAGGTCGCCGATGGTCAGCTGCTCCGGCGCCGGCTCCTCGGACCTCCGCAGCCGTGCCCGGATACGGGCGACGAGCTCCTTCGGCTTGAACGGCTTGACGATGTAGTCGTCGGCCCCGGACTCCAGACCCACGACGACGTCGACCGTGTCGCTCTTGGCCGTGAGCATGACGATCGGCACCCCGGACTCGGCCCGGATCAGCCGGCACACCTCGATGCCGTCCCGGCCGGGCAGCATCAGGTCGAGCAGCACCAGATCCGGCTTGGCCTCACGGAAAGCGGCGAGTGCCTTGTCTCCGTCCGAGACGAACGACGGCTCGAAACCTTCACCCCGCAGCACGATCCCGAGCATCTCGGCGAGTGCCGTGTCGTCGTCGACGACAAGAACGCGTCCCTTCATATCGACATCATCCCATTTCCGTATCAGTCCCTAGGCGACTGGTGAGATACCTCACCGACCTGCGGCGACGTCCGTGATGGCCCGCGAAGAACCGCCGGTGTCTGTCGGTGTCGATGTCAGACAGGGATGTCACCCCCGTGGCCCCCGTGCCGCCCTGCACCGTACCCCGCGGCTCCCCGCACGGCCCATGGGAGGACCGCCTTCACCGCCCCTCGTCCCTCCGGGGAGACCGGCCCGGAGCGCGGAGGGACGACCTCAGGACGCCCGTCCGGAGCCTCGACGCGGGCCCGTCCCCGGGCCCACGACGACCGGTCTCCCCTCTCTCGTACGTACGCGGCCCCGCGAACATGCCCGCGCGTAGAGGGGACGGCGTCCCGAAAGCGGGAGAAGCCGCCCAGGTCAGGCCCAGGCCACCCGGGGCGAGGGCCGCGCGTGGCACGATGGCTCCCGGTCCGCCGCCCCGTCGGGCGGGCGGGCGCTGTGACAGAGCCGGTTCGGCGATCCGGCACCGCGAGCGATATCGAGGTGGACGACCGTGAACGACACTCCGGGCTGGGCCTCGCCCGGGTCCTCTTCCTCCGACGGCGACGCCACCGGCTCCACGCCGCAGTGGTCCCGGAACCAGCCGCCCGCCGGCCAGTGGCAGCCGCCGGCCGCTCCCGCCCCCGGCACCCCGCCGCCGATCCCGGCCGCGCCGCAGGCCGGCCCGGGCTGGGGCGGACCGCCGCCGTACGGCCAGTGGAACGTGCCCCAGGCCGCGAAGCCGGGTGTGATCGCGCTCCGTCCGCTGACGCTGGGCGACATCCTCGACGGCGCCGTGACGACCCTGCGCCGCTACTGGCGGACCGTCCTCACCGTCTCCGTAGCCGTCGCCGCGATCATGCAGGTCGCGCAGATCCTCTGTCAGCGCTATCTGATCCCGGACCAGCAGCCGCTGGATCCCGCGGCGAGCCCCGCCGAGGCCATGGACCAGACCCTCGAAGCGGCGCGGACCAGTGCGATCGGGATGGCCCCCGCCTCCTTGATCGCGGCGGTCGCCACGCTGCTGAGCGCCGCGCTGCTCACCGTCGTCATCAGCCGTGCCGTCCTCGGCAAGCCGATCGACCTCGCCACCGCGTGGCGGGAGGCCCGGCCGCGGCTGCTCCCGCTGCTCGGGCTGAGCCTGCTGGTCCCGCTGATATGCGCCGTCGTCATGTTCGTCGGCATCCTCCCCGGCCTGCTCCTCGGGAGCGACGGCCTCACCCTGCTCGGCATGTTCGTCGCCCTCGGCGTCGTCGTCTGGCTGTGGATCCGCTTCGCCCTCGCCTCGCCCGCCCTGATGCTGGAGCGGCAGGGCGTCATCGCGTCGATGAAGCGGTCGGCGAAGCTGGTGCAGGGCGCCTGGTGGCGCGTCTTCGGCATCACCGTCCTCATCAACCTGCTGATGGCCCTGGTCGCGGTGATCCTCGCGATCCCGTTCACCGCCCTCGCGATGGCCTTCTCGGTCGAGGGCCTCGCCGACCTGGCCAACGCCGGCGCCTTCGAGAAGGACTGGTCCTTCCTGATCCTCACCGGCATCGGCGGCGTCGTCACGAACGCGCTCGTCTACCCGATCGTCTCCGGCGTCTCCGTCTTCCTCTACATCGACCAGCGCATCCGCCGCGAGGCACTGGACGTCGAACTCGGCCGCGCGGCCGGCCTCCCCGGCTACGGCGGCTGATGGGGTGACGGCCACGGGGGGCACGTCCGGCAGCGGAGTTCCGGTGGACATCCCGCGCGTCCCCGCCCAGGAGGCGGCGGAGCGGGAACTGTCCCAACCGATGTACCACGAGAACGATCCCGGCTTCCTCCAGCGGGCGATCGACCGCTTCTGGGAGTGGGTCGGCGACCTGTTCGACTCGGTCACCGGGGCGGGCCCCGGCGATGTCGTCGGCATCGTGGCCGTCGTCCTGGTCGTGCTCGCCCTGGCCGCCGCCCTCTGGTGGCGCCTCGGCACACCCCGGCGTACGCCGTCGTCCGGCGGCGACGTCCTCTTCGGCGAGCGCGCCCGCACCGCCGCCGAACACCGCACCGCGGCCGCCCGGCACGCCTCGGCGGGCCAGTGGAACCAGGCCGTCCAGGAACGCATGCGGGCCATCGTCCGCTCCCTCGAGGAACGCACCCTGCTCGACCCGCGCCCCGGCCGCACCGCCGACGAGGCGGCCGCGGAGGCCGGCCGCTCGCTGCCCGCCCACGCCGACGGGCTGCGCTCCGCCGCCCGGGCCTTCGACGACGTGACATACGGCGGCCGCAGCGCCGACGAATCCGCGTACCGGCGCGTCGAGCAGCTGGACACCGCCCTGGAGCGGGCCAAGCCGTCCCTCGCCGACGCCGGCGCCGGCGCTTCCTTCACGCGGGCGCCGCGATGAGCCGGACCGCCACGAGCCCCACCTCGACCTCGCTCACCCCCCGGACGCTGTGGACCCGCGCCCGCGTCCCGCTCCTGATCGTCGCCCTGCTGCTGCTCGGCGGCCTGCTCTTCGCCACGGTCCACACGGCCGACCACAACGGGCGCCTCGACCCGCGCTCCACCGCGCCCGGCGGCAGCCGGGCCGTGGCCGAACTCCTCCGGGACCGCGGCGTCACCGTCGACGTGGCCGGCACGCTCGCCGAGGCGACCGCCGCCACCGGCGCCGACACCACCCTGCTGGTCGCCGGCCCGGATCTGCTCACCGAGGATCAGCTGTCCGACCTGCGCGCGGCGATGACCGGCTCGGCCGGCCGCACCGTCCTCCTCGGCCCGGACGCCCCGTCCCTCGCCGTCCTCGCCCCCGGCGTCCGCACCGGGACGAGCACCTCGGTGTCCCCGCTGGAGCCCGGCTGCGCCCTGCCCGCCGCCACCCGCGCCGGCGACGCCGACCTCGGCGGCACGCGCTACCGGACCGGCACGGCCACCGCCGACGCCTGCTACCTCTCCGACGGCCTGCCGACCCTGGTCCGCGTCCCGGGCCCGGGCACCGCCGACACCGTCCTGCTCGGCTCGGCCGACCTCCTCACCAACAAGCGTCTCGCCCAGCACGGCAACGCCTCCCTCGCCCTGCAACTCCTCGGTTCCCGCCCGCATCTCGTCTGGTACCTCCCCTCGTTCACCGACGTGCCCGACGATGCCGCGGCCGACGACGACCCGATGGCCGGCTTCCTCGAACTGGTCCCCTCCGGCTGGTTGTGGGGCACCCTCCAGCTCGCCGTCGCGGCCCTGCTCGCCGCCCTCTGGCGCGGCCGTCGCCTCGGCCCCCTGGTGACCGAACGGCTTCCCGTCGCCGTCCGCGCCGCCGAGGCCACCGAAGGCCGCGCCCGCCTCTACCGCAAGGCCGACGCCCGCGACCGCGCGGCGACCGTCCTGCGCACCGCGACCCGCACCCGGATCGCCCCGCTCCTCGGCGTCCCCTCCCAGGACGCCCACTCCCCCGAACTCCTTCTCCCTGCCCTCTCCACCCGGCTCCCGGCCGGCCCGGCCGACGCCGGGGACCTGCTCTTCGGCCCGGTTCCCGCCGACGACGCCGCCCTCATCCGCCTCGCGGACCAACTCGACGCCCTCGAAAGAGAGGTACGCACCTCATGAGCGCCCCGACCCCCGAGACCGTGCCGAACTCGGATGCCGCCCGCGCCTCGCTGGAGGCCCTGCGCGCCGAGATCGGGAAGGCCGTGGTCGGCCAGGATCCCGCCGTCACCGGTCTCGTCGTCGCCCTGCTCTGCCGGGGGCACGTCCTCCTCGAAGGCGTCCCCGGCGTCGCCAAGACCCTGCTGGTGCGGGCCCTCGCCTCGGCGCTCGAACTCGACACCAAGCGCGTCCAGTTCACCCCCGACCTGATGCCCAGTGACGTCACCGGCTCTCTCGTCTACGACACCCGGACCGCCGAGTTCTCCTTCCAGCCCGGCCCGGTCTTCACCCATCTGCTGCTCGCCGACGAGATCAACCGGACGCCCCCGAAGACCCAGTCCTCCCTCCTGGAGGCGATGGAGGAACGCCAGGTCACCGTGGACGGCGTGCCCCGCCCGCTGCCCGATCCGTTCCTCGTCGCCGCGACCCAGAACCCGGTCGAGTACGAGGGCACCTATCCGCTGCCCGAGGCCCAACTCGACCGCTTCCTGCTGAAGCTGACGGTCCCGCTGCCCTCACGCGAGGACGAGATCGCCGTCCTCACCCGCCACGCCCAGGGCTTCGACCCCCGCGACCTGAAGGCCGCCGGTCTGCGCCCCGTCGCCGGACCCGAAGATCTGGCGGCCGCCCGGGAGGCCGTGGCCAAGGTGTCCGTCTCGGCCGAGATAGCCGGCTACGTCGTCGATATCTGTCGTGCCACGCGTGAATCCCCCTCGTTCACCCTCGGCGTCTCCCCCCGAGGAGCCACCGCCCTGCTCGCCACGTCCCGTGCCTGGGCCTGGCTGACCGGCCGGGACTACGTCACCCCGGACGATGTGAAGGCCCTGGCGCTGCCCACCCTGCGGCACCGCGTCCATCTGCGGCCCGAGGCCGAGATGGAGGGCGTCACCGCGGACTCCGTCCTCACCTCGATCCTCGCCCACGTCCCCGTCCCCCGCTGAGAACGGCGCCCCATGGCCCTCACCGGACGAACCGCCCTGCTCGCCGCCCTGGGGTCGCTTCCCGTCGGCATCCTCGCGCCCAGCTGGACGGGGATGCTGGCGGTGAACGCCCCGCTCTCGCTGGCAATTCTGTGCGATTACGCGATGGCCGCGCCCGTGCGAACGCTCCGATTCACCCGAAGCGGTGATACGTCCGTTCGACTGGGTGACGGTGTAGACGTCCAGCTCACGGTCACCAATCCGTCGCGCCGCCGGCTACGGGCCCTGATCCGCGACGCGTGGGCGCCGAGTGCCGCCCAGGACCCGGCCCGCCAGAAGCTGTCCGTGCCGGCCGGCGAGCGCCGCCGGGTCACGACGGTCCTGCGCCCGACCCGCCGCGGCGACCGTCGCGCCGAGCACGTCACCGTCCGCTCGTACGGCCCGCTGGGTCTCGCGGCCCGGCAGGGCCGTCACGAGGTGCCGTGGGCGGTCCGGGTGCTGCCGCCGTTCACCAGCCGCAAACATCTGCCCTCGCGTCTGGCCCGGCTGCGCGAGCTGGACGGCCGCACGAGCGTCCTCACCCGGGGCGAGGGCACCGAGTTCGACAGCCTTCGCGAGTACGTCCCCGGCGACGACACCCGCTCGATCGACTGGCGGGCCACGGCCCGTCAGTCGACGGTCGCCGTCCGCACCTGGCGGCCCGAACGGGACCGCCATCTCCTCATCGTCCTCGACACCGGCCGTACCTCGGCGGGCCGGGTCGGCGACGTCCCGCGTCTGGACGCGGCGATGGACGCCGCGCTTCTGCTCACCGCGCTGGCGTCCCGCGCCGGCGACCGGGTGGATCTGATCGCGTACGACCGCCGGCTGCGCGCCCAGGTCCAGGGCCGCTCCGCCCGCGAGGTCCTGCCCGCGGTGGTGGACGCTCTCGCCACGCTGGAGCCGTCGCTGGTGGAGACGGACGCCCGTGGCCTCGCGGCCACCGCGCTGGCCCGTGCCCCGCGCCGTTCCCTCGTCGTCCTGCTCACCGGTCTGGACGCCGCCCCGGTCGAGGAGGGCCTGCTGCCCGTCCTCCCGCGGCTCACCCAGCGCCACACGGTCCTGGTGGCCTCTCCGGCCGATCCGCACATCGCCCGTATGGCCGCGTCCCGCGGCACGGTCGAGGGCGTCTACGAGGCCGCCGCGGCGACACAGTCCCAGGCTCAGCGCCTCCGTACGGCGGAACAGCTGCAACGCCATGGCGTCACCGTCGTGGACGCGGTTCCCGACGCGCTCGCTCCCGCTCTCGCGGACGCCTATCTGGCCCTGAAGGCCGCCGGCCGTCTCTGACGGATGTCGAGGAGAGGGCTCCCGCCAGGGAGCACCCTCCTCTCCCGAAAAGCCCGTAAACGCAGAAAAGCCCCGCACCATAAAGGTGCGGGGCTTTCCCCAAAAGGAGTTCGGCGGTGTCCTACTCTCCCACAGGGTCCCCCCTGCAGTACCATCGGCGCTGAAAGGCTTAGCTTCCGGGTTCGGAATGTAACCGGGCGTTTCCCTAACGCTATGACCACCGAAACACTATGAAGTTGGAACTCCAGCCAGAAAAGGCGAGTTCGTTACTTCAGAACAAACACAGTGGACGCGAGCAACTGAGGACAAGCCCTCGGCCTATTAGTACCGGTCAGCTCCACCCATTACTGGGCTTCCACATCCG